>DALYGI010000544.1:0-1509 GCA_031971595.1 Prochlorotrichaceae cyanobacterium CTOTU29312 | reverse complement strand
AACAGGGAATCGAGGCATTTGATCAGGCTCGGCGACTCAATCCGAGGGATCCCAATATTTATTTTAAGTTGGGGGAAGTGTTTTACCAAACGGGCCAGGTAGAGGATGCCCTCAGCATTTACCAACAGGTCTTACGCCTAGATCCGGATCAGGCAGCCCCCCGCCAACGGATGGTGGAAATTCTCCTGGCTCAACCGGACTACCTCCGAGCGATCGTTAATGCCCGACTCTGGATCGATCGTTTACCTTCCGATGCCAATGCCTATCGGTATCTGGGCTTAGCGCTTCAGGGCAGAGAGCGCCCGACGGAGGCCCTTAGCGCCTGGGCTTCCGCCAAAGCTTTGTATCAACAACAGGGCAATCTCCAAGGGGTGCGGGAAATTGAAGCCCTAGAACGAGGTTTACGTTAACGGGAGCGATTAAGCTGTCCCCCAAAGCGGCGTAATTCATACAACTTTACGCCAATATTATATTCATACTGACTCATCAAACAGGCATAGATAAATCCCGCCCGTCCATCTAAAAAGCCCAGTTGCAGAAGATAAATCAGAATAAAACGCAGCAGAGGTTTGAAGGGCAGTCTCACCCAAATTTTCTTGAGAAAACGCTTACGCTGCACCGCATCTCCCCAAAATTTAGAGCCGATCGTTCCTTGTTCATCCTGACCGGAAAGCAAATTATTATAGACCCGCGCTTCCCAATTGGAATAGCGGTTATGACGCTCTAGCCAATGAAACACATCCCGGAAATCTTCATGGAGCATATCTGCTTTGAGATAGCCGGATTTTCCTTGTAAAATAACGTGTTCATGAACCTCATTATCCCCCGTATTAGGAGTCAAAGACGTTCTGAGATTTTCATATCGTCCTAACTCATGGCGAAACAGTCGCAGATTCCAATCGGGATAGCGTCCCCCATACTTAATCCAAGCCCCCAGGAAAAAGACCCGACGATTTAAGTAATAGCCCACATAACTAGGGTTTTGAATAGCAGTAGCAATCTCCGTCCATAATTCTGGAGGAATCCGCTCATCACAATCAACAATCAACACCCATTCATTCCGAAACGGTAAATTTTCTAACGCCCAATTCTTTTTCTTCGGCCAAGTCCCATTAAAATCAAACTGAACCACCGTAGCTCCCTGACTTTCTGCAATCATCACAGAACGATCGGTACTGTGGGAGTCCACCACAAAAATCTCATCAGCGATCGCCACACTCGCCAAACAGGCTGGCAGATTTGCTTCTTCATTCTTAGCCGGAATTAAAACAGAAACAGGAATTTTAGCGGTGGTCATGGTTTAGTAGGGAATAGGGAATAGGGAATGGGGAATAGGGAGCAGTTTTGAGTTTTGAGTTTTGGATTTTGAATTTAGTTCCCCTCTTGGGAGGGGTTAGGGGTGGGTCGGCTTTGAGTTGGTAATAGGGAGTAGGGAACAGTTTTGAGTTTTGAATTTGAGTATCAACTTAAAGCGGGACACAAAGAGATCAAGAAACTCCCCCTGCCTTA
>DALYGI010000543.1:0-1538 GCA_031971595.1 Prochlorotrichaceae cyanobacterium CTOTU29312 | reverse complement strand
GGCTAGACTGTCACAAATACCCTATTCTATATCCCTACCTGCGGAATGTGGGTTAGAAGATGACCCGGATCTGGTGGTGATTCAGGTCTATATTACCTCCGCCTACCGTGCCTATGAACTAGCGGATCACTATCGTCAAAGGGGAGCCTATGTGGTTTTGGGGGGCTTGCACGTTACTGCCTTACCCCAGGAAGCCGCAGCCCATGCCGATACTATTTTTTTGGGGCCGGGGGAAGACACCTGGCCTCAATTTTTAGCGGATTTCCGCGCCGGACAACCCGCTAAATGCTATACCTCCACAATTAGAACTTTAGTAGGACTGCCCCCCATTCGCCGGGATTTAATTAAGCGCCATCATTACCTCGTTCCCAACTCGATCGTGGTGTCCAGGGGGTGTCCGCACCACTGTGATTTTTGTTATAAAGAAGCCTTTTATCAAGGGGGAAAATCCTTTTATACCCAACCCGTAGAAGCAGCTTTAGCCGAAATCGATCGTTTACCGGGGCGACATTTATATTTTTTAGACGATCATTTATTGGGTCACGAAGGTTTTGCCCAAACCCTATTTGAAGGCATGAAAGGCATGGGACGGGTTTGGCAGGCAGCGGCTACGGTGCAAACGATTCTCAAACCTGGGTTACTGGAAAAAGCCGTAGAAGCAGGATTACGCAGCCTCTTTGTGGGCTTTGAAACCCTCAGTTCCGCCAACCTTCAGGAGCAACATAAATATCACAATCTCAACCGGGATTATGCCTTAGGCATTCAGCGTCTCCGCAGTTTTGGGGTGATGGTAAACGGCAGTTTTGTCTATGGCATGGATGGGGACAATCCCAGTGTTTTCGATCGCACCATTGAGTGGGCTATTCATCAAGGCCTTGAAACCGCAACCTTTCACATTTTGACCCCCTATCCGGGCACCGCCCTGTACGATCGCATGGTGGCGGAGCAGCGGTTGGTGAGTAGTAACTGGGATCACTACGACACTCGCCATGTGGTCTATCGTCCACTTCAGATGGATGCAGAAACCCTCGAAGCAGGCTATTGGCGATCCTATCGGGAATTTTATCGGTGGGATGCCATTTTTCGGGCCGCTTGGACTAAAGATAAAACCGCCGATCAGCTCCGTCACCTAGCCTATACTGGAGCCTGGAAAAAAGCCGAACCGATCTGGGATCTGTTAATTCGGCTCAAACAGGTCAATCGACTCTTACCCACCCTGGAAAACGTCCTCAATAGCTTTGGGGAACGATCGACCCCGGAGCCGCTCACCCCTAGTCTTTCAGCAACAGCAACCTTTGATCCCGTTTCCCTTGACCCAATCCCCTAATTTAGAGGAAATCTTAATAACCTCTTAACTCTTTCCCCCAATCCTGGCGTAAAACTACCGTATAATTAGTAACATTATCAGTGTGGTGCAACCCTTTCCTTGAGGGCTATCATGATTTATGAAAAGAATCACGATACGTTTTTTTATTTTAACATTTATCGCTACATTCGTATGTACTTATTTTCTGATTATCTTTCCCCTCTTTATCTTA
>DALYGI010000542.1:0-1612 GCA_031971595.1 Prochlorotrichaceae cyanobacterium CTOTU29312 | reverse complement strand
CTTTTGAATTGCAGTCTGCAAGGCAGTGAGCCAGCGTGCTCCATTTCGTTGTAAAACCGGAGGTTCAGCCGATCGAGGCACTCGAATCATTATAGGTTCGCCTCCAGGAAAGCATTGATCCGAGCCTCTAGACTGTCCGGTTCAGGGAGATTACCCATAGGCTTCACTTCTTTCATAAAAAGTTGTAGTTGTTCATATTCCTGCCGCTCATCTGGTTCCAGGGTATGAATTTTACGCTGTAACTGATGATAGGTCTGAATTTTTCTCTCCGTTTCAGGAGAATAGACTGAAGGAAGATCAAAAGCAGAACTTGTCAGAGTGCGGTTCACATCAGCGAGGATTTCTAAAGGACGAACGGGTTCAACTACAACATCCGTACCCTGCCAACGAAACCGCAAGGTCAGTGCTCGCTCACCAGCACCTGAAGCAATTAACGGACTATGGGTTGCAACAATAAACTGAAGATTGGGGAAAACATCTTGGAGCCAACCGGCAATCATCCGTTGCCAAGACGGGTGGAGATGAATATCCAGTTCATCAATTAAAACAACTCCAGAAGCCTGAGTTGGGTTTTCCAGATGTGGGAATGATTGCAATAGCCGCCAAATTAAGTCCCCAGCTAAGGCAATAACACTCCGAAAGCCATCGGATAAACTAATGCTGGGTACGATTTTATCCCCAATTTGAAATTGAATGAGGCCATCAACTGTGACTTCCGCAATCTTAACATTCCCTGGCAGTAGCTTGGTAATGGCATCCTCGCCCACAACTTTCATGCGCTGAGCCTCTAGGTCTTGGGGATTTTTAGCTAGCCGAAAATCTAGATAGACCATCCAACGTTCAAAGGAACTCAGAGAGGTATCTTCATTAAATTGTGTAAAAAAGTTGCTCGATCGCTTCGGTGCTTCCAAGCTTGGAATAATGACTTGGCTAACACGGGTCAAACGACGAAATGCCCCGTAGCCCACTGCAAACCAACCTTTACTATCAGAAGCAAAGGCATTGACCCTCAGCCAACTTAGAATTTTATTCGGCTTTTCTAGTAACACAGGCTCCGTATACACCTGTCGATTATCCTTAGTACCCACTGCAATGGCCCCAGAACCCGTGACAATGTAGGAATAGGAGAAGATCTTGGACTCTCTTTTTTGTCCAAAGTTGCCACCATCACTCTCTTCTTTGTGAATTTTTGCCGTCATTTCACCAGCTTTAGTGGCATCCTGAACCCATCCGGTCGGTCGAGGCATAAGCTCCTTAGCAGCTTCTGGACCTGCTAGCAATAATCCTAAGGATTGAAGCACCGTACTTTTGCCCACGCCATTTTCACCCAGTAGGGTGATCCATCGATACGGCTTTTTACGAGCAGCTTTGCCTTCTTTGGGATTACTTACAAAAGCTATCTCTTGACTGCGAAAACACTTGATATTTTCAAGCTTGATACTCTGGACCCACATAATAATATAAATCCATTTAGTTGTGTTAGAAAATCTAGAGGGTGGTTTAGACTGAACCACCCCATCATTCATTATAAGCTCGGATTACGCCAACACCGCTTAAGCAACGCCGAGGGGGGGGGCTTCTTCGGGGTCGATGTAGACATCGAGGAGGGTGG
>DALYGI010000541.1:0-1668 GCA_031971595.1 Prochlorotrichaceae cyanobacterium CTOTU29312 | reverse complement strand
TATTCCAAGTAATTTTGATTGTGATTGCCTGACAAATAGGTTCAAACTACTACCCCAGGCGAGAACTTGCGGGATAACAGAGATTTAGAGGTTTCTGCACCACGATCGTGCGGTGGCGGGGATCACTGGGCTGGGTGGTGCAATGTTCAAACCCCAGATCCCCTAGGGCTTGCTCCACATCAAAGGTGTAATATTCATCGCTCCAGGGTTCCGTACTTTTCATCAGGGTAAACAGGACGGGGGGTAAGTTCTGAATGACCGCCGATCGGGGATTATTGTCGGTGATGGCCAGGTATCCACCGGGGCGCAAAATTCGGTAAATTTCTTGGAAAATATCGCGGCTGGCTTGGTTGGGCAGTTCGTGCAGGAGAAATTGCAGGGTCACCAGATCAAAACTCTCGCTTTCAAACTCCGTGGCTTCCGCTAGACCATGAACCCAGCTAATGTCCTGATCCCCATTCCGAAACTGAGCCACACTAAGCATATAGGTAGACAGATCTAAGCCCACCATGCGAGGCACAATTCCAGAGGGGGCTTGACGGGTTTTGAGGTAGTCCTGAAGGTAGCGGGTCGAAATCCCCACAGAGCAGCCCACATCTAAACAATCCCGGACGATCGGAGGGACATACTCCCCTAGGATCTGGTGAAAGCTCGATCGTAGGCGATCCTGGGCTTCTTGCCAGGTTAGGGATTCCTGCGGCCACACCCGCAGCGCCATGGCATAGGTGGCAGGTTCCGCTTCAAAAGCGGCTAACCAACAGAGGTTGCCCTGATCATAGGCATGAAAAGGCACCTGGTAATAATCTGGGTAAGTGATTCCCGGACGGGCCAGAGCTTGACTGCGCTGCGACCAGTTTTCCTTTTCCAGGGTTTCCACCGTTTCTTTCCAGGTCACACCCTTTTTTTCCGCCGTCTGAATCAAAACCTGGCGGGCTTGCTGCTTCATCAGACCATACAAAGGCTTGAACTGGATCAGCAGATTCACTAAGCGGGAGAGCCAATCTCCACCGGCCCAGTCGGGCTTGGTTTTAGCAGTGGCATTTGTAGGGCTGGAAGGGGAAGCAACGATCGTCATGGGGATCAGGGATCAACGCGGATTGCAGGAATAACAGGAATGACAGTCATCAGCATTGTGACCTACTCAGTCCATCACTACAAGATGTTGAAGCAATGTTACATTTACCATCACACCAGAAAAAAAGGCAGTAGACCCTAAGGCTTACTCCCTTTTTGTGTCTATATCCAGCTTGTAGTAAGGGCTTCAGCCCTCAAAATGTGCAACAGCCCTCAAAATGTGCAACAGCCCTCAAAACGTGCAACTTAAACGTGCAACTTAAAGGCCAGCCAATCAGCTTAAACTGATTCAAACCTAACCCGCTTGGGAAGCCGCAAAGGTTACGGCAGCCAAGACACCCACCAAAGCGACCGCTAAGCCACCGAGGATGACGTAGTTGCGCTTTTCTGAAGCGGTTGGGGGCTCAGCCTGATACATTTTGGGCTCGACGGCAAAGTTATTGAGCCGGCCACCATCTTCAACGGTATAACGCATAATTAAAGCCTTTTTACTTAAGTACTTCATTCTATATTAGCAGGCTTGTAACAAAACTCAACATTTTGTAATAAATCTCTAGCCATTCTCATTTTGAAGTCTAGTCTAAATGTACGGGG
>DALYGI010000540.1:0-1669 GCA_031971595.1 Prochlorotrichaceae cyanobacterium CTOTU29312 | reverse complement strand
TAGATTAAAATAACTGCCACTCTGGGGTATTCAGGCGTTTCAATTGCTCTAAACGTTGGGTAAAATAAAAATCATCCAGGCGGCTATATTGATGAAGCTCTAGGCTTTGTAAATGAATCGCCCACATCCAAATATGGGCAACTTGGGTTAAGGCTTGTAGGTGTTCTTCTTCCCAAGAAGTGAGGGGATTAATGGTGTTATAGCCTGATAAAAAAGTGTCTCGAATCGATCGTTTTAGGCCGGTACGCACGGCTACCTGTAAGAATTTTGCAATGTCAAACGAAAGCCACCCATAGCCACATTGATCAAAGTCGAAGAGGGTGAGTTGATGCTCTAGGGTAAAATGCACATTGCCACTGTGAGGATCGCCCCAACAAACCGTCCAATAGGGAGAATGTCGGGGTAAACTGGCTAACTGTTGATGTAAGGCGATGACCCGACGTTTAAGATAGTTCCAGTCTTTCAAGCGGTGATGCAAAAAGGGCTGAATTTTGGCTAAAGATTGATCTAAAAGATGATCTAAATTGAGGGGGGGACGATCGTGAGGGGAGCTAAACCCTAGACTACACTGATGAATTTGAGCTAAAACCTTGCCCATCTCAAAAGCCTGAGACGTATTGAGATCCCCCACGGGAATATCCCCCGGAGCATAAATAAACAGAGCGGCGCAGCGGATGCCTTCCGGGGCTTCCAGTTCAATGAACAGATCGCCTAGGCGGGTACGCAGGGGGTACGCCACGGAGATGCGCTGTTTTTGCAGAAAGTCTAACCAATCTAGCTCAAAAGCCACCTCCGAACGGGAGCGCCAGTGGGCATGACAAACCCGCAGAATGTAGGTACTGGCCTGGGTTTCTACCCGATAAATATCGCTGATTCCCCGGTTCCAAAACTGACAGGTTTTAATCGTCCCCAGATCGTATTGGGGCAAAACTCGCTGGATCAGGGCCTGGGCGGAGAGTGTAGAGTAGAGAACAGGAAAGGTATCGCGGGCCATGAATGGCGGCTACACTGAGGAAGCAGACACGGGCTAAAGAGGCTAAGTTTTCCCTATCCTGTCAGTTTTTACCCCGGTAAAAGGTAGTCAATGTTACGGATTTTAGGAAGATGCTTCACTTTGGTCGAGAAAGTTTAGCGCAAGCAGAAAATCGGGAGTGGTTGGTGACCAATGGCATCGGGGGCTATGGGGCCGGAACGATCGCGGGAACCCTGACCCGTCGGTATCATGGCTTACTGATTGCTGCCCTGAAGCCGCCCCTGCAACGCACCCTCTTGGTCACCCAGGTGCAGGAAACGGTTATTCAATTAGGAAAGTCAGATCAACGAGATCAATCAGGTCACTCAGATCAAGCAGGTCAGTCGGGGCAATCAGGGGAGGTGCGGTGTCCTCTCTATTGCGATCGTCGCCGGGATGATCAGCAGAATTCTCACGGGGCTTCTCACGGGGATCATCGCGGAAATCCTCAGACTTCAGGGAGCGAAGGGATTGCGTCCCCATTTCCCCAAGGCGATCGGTATTTAGAATCTTTTAGTCTCGATCGTCAAGTTCCCTGTTGGCGCTACAGTTTGGGGCTGACCCAGATCGAAAAGCGAATTTGGATGGCTCAGGGGGAAAATACCACCTACGTTCAGTATGTGCTAGGGCGGGGAGAGGGGGCGATCGTCCCGGATC
>DALYGI010000539.1:0-1680 GCA_031971595.1 Prochlorotrichaceae cyanobacterium CTOTU29312 | reverse complement strand
ATTCCCGTGTTTTCCGGCGATCGCGGGGGAATCTCTCCCCCAGGCGATCGCAGCCCATCCCAACCAATTTTTGAGACACAGCGTGGTCAGACTAATACCATAACTTAGTTTAAGAAACTATCCCCGTGCCACATGGCCGGGGCTTAGCTACTTTTAGGGCTAAATCGGCGATCCCCCTAGAGCATCATCACTCCGCAACATTTGAGCAATAATTGTCAATAGAGTCTGTGTCTCTTCTGAGAAGATTTTTTCTATGTCAGGCAAAGATCGCCCTTCATAATCAGCCCGCTTATACTTCTTGAGTACCTCAATCCAGACAATCAATAAGAAAGCCGTGAGGATGGTTTCAGAGATAGCAGAGAGGCAGTAAATAATAGGGATATCCTTGATGCTAGAGCTACCTAGTTCCCTTAAGAAGTCCACAATAGTATCATGAATAGATAAGCTCTGCGTCAGTGGGTCAAGATTATCGCAAAGTTTTTCCAACACTAGCCCCAAGGTTCCCATATTGTCTGGGTTAAAGCCTGGGATTTTTTCAATAAATGACTCCATAAAGCTATCACAGATACCCAAGCTCATGCCTAGCAACCCAATACTTACCAAGCGACTAATCAAGTCTTCATCGAACTCGTACTGAAAAATACTTGCCACCTTCTTTAGGCTTTGACCTTGGAGATAGGGTGTCGTTAAGGTAGTAACAGGCTTTACAATCTGAATCAGCGGAGAAGCAAGCGGGGTAAGGACTGTCTTAGCAGCAACAAGGGCTGCGTTAGCAGCAAGGACTTTTCCACACCCATCTTGGCACCAAATGCGTGCCGATCTTACTTTATGCTGAATGGCTGTATCGACGACTACATTAAAGATTTCTTCGAGTAAGTCTTCTGTAGTGGCGACTACATTTTCAAGACCATGGACTTCGTGGACCTTACCCTTTATTGTTTGGGGTTTCGCCAAAACGGGCACAATCTTACGAATCGACGGAGCTTGTTTTTTTAACTGTTCAGTTAACCAGCCCTCCTCTTGCCCCAGCGCACGGGTAATCACCGCAATAACGGGTAGCTTACTCGTTTTAGAAAGATGGTGAATCCATTCGAGGTCTAGATCATACTCCCGTGCAAACTGGGAGCCAACACAGTACCAAATCACATGGATCTGCTCGTGGGGTTCACGCTTAGCTTGTGCTTGAATAAAGTCTTCAATCAACGCTGTGATGGGTATATTGTCTTGAGCCTCTTGTTTGCGTAGTGATCGAGCCAATCGCTTGAACTGACTGAAAAACAAGTTAACCTTAGCTTGCTCTTCTAAACCAGGTGTGTCATAAATATAGAAGCTTTGGTTGGGGACTTGGCGAGGTTTTGCGCAGATACGATCGGTGCGGCTACCTTGGGCAGGTGTTTGTGTTAAAGCTGCAACCAAAGTACTTTTGCCCACACCAGTACGGCCAATCACCAAAGCATTGCACCGCTGCATTTGCTTCATAGTCTGGGGAAACTTACGACCAAATTGATAAAAATTCATAGGTCAAGCTTGAGGATTCAGAGGTTAGTGGATATTCAGGGGAAATTTCTCCAATATCATAACCCCACCCTCAATCCTCAACATCAGTGAATCCACTTACATCTAAAGATTGGCGGAGGGTTTTGGCGGCCTCTAGGCGGGAGGTTTGGGCAATGAGAACGC
>DALYGI010000538.1:0-1687 GCA_031971595.1 Prochlorotrichaceae cyanobacterium CTOTU29312 | reverse complement strand
ACGGACTTCGCATTTTGGCATAACAATGAGTTATACGGCGAGTTGCCGCCTAACACCCTGGATTAAAAATGTTCCTGAAACGACGATCGTTTCATCACTAGAGAATAATTTACACCACCCTAGCAGCAGCGTCAAAGGCAGCAGGGGTAAAATGGGCAGAACGATCGCTCTTAAATCGATAGATTAAAAACGATCGCTAACTTCTATTCCTGTCCTTTATTCCTGCCCTTGCCGCAGATAGGACTGAATAAAGGGATCTAATTCTCCGTTCATCACGTCTTGAACGGCGGTGGTTTCCGTTTGGGTGCGGAGATCTTTCACCATTTGGTAGGGATGAAACACGTAGTTGCGAATTTGGGTGCCCCAGGCTGCTTCCACCATGTCCCCCCGAATATCGGCGATTTCCTGCGCCCGTTGCTCTTGGGCCACCACTAAGAGTTTTGCCTTGAGCAAGTCTAGGGCTTTGGCTTTGTTTTGCAACTGCGATCGTTCCTGGGTACAGCGGACGGCTAAGCCCGTGGGCAGGTGAACGACCCGCACGGCTGTTTCCACTTTGTTGACGTTTTGTCCCCCTTTGCCGCCAGACCGAGAGGTGGTAATTTCCAAGTCCTTTTCAGGAATATCCAGTTCTACCCCTTCTTCCAGGACGGGCATGACTTCCACCCCCGCAAAGCTGGTTTGCCGTTTGCCGTTGGCATTAAAGGGGGAAATTCTCACTAGGCGATGGGTGCCTTTTTCCGACTTGAGATAGCCGTAGGCATAGCGCCCCAGGATTTCTAGGGTGACGGATTTGATGCCCGCTTCGTCCCCCTCCGAAAGTTCCGCCAGTTGTACCTTGTAGCCGTGGCTTTCGCCCCAACGGGTATACATCCGCATCAGCATTTCTGCCCAATCCTGGGCATCGGTGCCCCCGGCCCCGGCATTAATACTTAAGACGGCTCCTTCTTTGTCGTAGGGGCCAGACAGGAGTTGGAGCAGATCCCACTGATCTAGTTGCTGCTCTAACTCTCCTAAGTTTTTTAGGGATTCCCCTAAGAGAGCTTCGTCCGGTTCTAGATCCAGTAATTCTAGGGCCGCTTCCGCATCCCCTAGGGTGCCTTGCCAAGTGGCGATCGTTTGGAGGTGAGATTTGCACTCATCTAAGTCTTTGAGGATTTTTTGAGCTTCTGTTTGGCTATCCCAGAACTCCGGTTGGGCAGCTAATTGCTCTAAATCTTGAATTTTGGCTTTCAATGCAGGGGGGTCAAAGATAGTCCTGGGCTTTGCCCAGGCGGTCAGACAATAGGGAAATATTGCGTTTCAGTTCCGTTAAATCCATTGCAATCCTTAATCAGGCGTTGAGTTTGAAGGTTAAGTTTGAGCCTTCCCGTTGTGATTCAGGAGGGATCAGATTTTAGCTTGATTTTTAGGCCGATCGTATCCTCAGTTATTCTTACCACAACTCTGGTACTCCAGACAAATCTAAAGAGGCTCAAACAGATGTAACGCACTAGGCAGTTGGTGCAAACAAACCCACATCTGATGAATGTAGAAGCTACGCAGAATAAAAGCTATAAAAACACTGGGTGTGATTGGAGAACATACCGGAATCCTACAGTTCTTGAACTGACCTAAAGGAAATGACTTAGGACTGCTGTAAGAACGATCGAGAAAGTACCTAAAATCAGCAATTCTCGATCGTTTTATC
>DALYGI010000537.1:0-1692 GCA_031971595.1 Prochlorotrichaceae cyanobacterium CTOTU29312 | reverse complement strand
TACAAACAATAAACGATACGTCTCGAACAGCGTAGCTCTGGGTCACCGAATGTCAGATTCTTTGAACTCAGAAATACACTGCACATC
This sequence comes from Prochlorotrichaceae cyanobacterium CTOTU29312, assembly GCA_031971595.1. Classification (GTDB taxonomy): domain Bacteria; phylum Cyanobacteriota; class Cyanobacteriia; order Prochlorotrichales; family Prochlorotrichaceae; genus JBEAPM01. Next base: position 1,605 of record DALYGI010000537.1, on the reverse strand, counting down.
ATATTAAACGATCTGGTGCAATAAAAAACCTGATAAATCTATTTTTTGAAATATAAATTAAAATATCCCCCTAAAGTTCACTTTTAATAGTGATGAAATAAACGGGCATTATTCCCTGACTAATCTGAGCGCTCAGGATAATTTTAAAGATCTTTTTTTGTCCTGATCTCGACGATCGGGCTGGGATAACCTAAGACGGGTATGCTTTGCTGGCTAGGGCTTTGGGACTTTTTACCAGGAATGCCGTCTAGCGGTTGCCCCTATTCTATAATTAAAAACGATCGCCAAAAAATCCCTAGGCAGAAAGTCCAGAGAACGGGGTGATAATCTGCAAAATCAGATCGGGTTTATCCAGTCCGATTCATTCCCCCGCAGTGATTTTTTAGAGGAATTTACTAAGCGGCTGGCTAGTCATAAGCCTATAAACAAGCATAAATAAATGAGATGGACTGATCTTCAGCAAGCTCATCTTAATTTTCAAACATTAAGTTTTCTAAAGCGATCGTCATAATTTAGGTGAAATCTCTGGCTATTCGATACGGATCTGCCGTAAGGGGATGAACCGTTGTAAACATAAATAAATATAAATAAAGATAAATAAAGTCATGCTTCAGATAAGATGAAGCGATCGTTACAATGAGGGCTACCCTCCCGATTGATCCTCAAAGGCTTAGGAGATGAGGTTACCTTTCCACTGGGGCGGTGGCGATCCGGATCATTGTTCAGAATAGCAAGCCCTCAGACCGGCAATGCTCTGGCGACGCACTCGCTATGGCTCTCAGTCTCAGGCGGGGAGCGAGTTCGCCCTACTCATCCTGACTTCCCTCTTAAGGTTACTGCTACTCACCTCTTTGTGAATAGATACGGTTAGGGGCAGACCGCCAAAAGTGAGGGCTAAATTTTCTTCTGTTAAAACCTTGGCTGTTGTTCCTTCTGCCAAAATGGTGCGATTAATTAAAATCGTCCGATCGCAAAAGGTGGAAATGGAAGCTAGATCGTGGGTAGAAATTAAAATTGTGTGTCCTTCTTCCCGAAGTTGTAGGAGTAAATCAATGATTTGTTTTTCGGTTTTCACATCCACCCCTGTAAAGGGTTCATCCAATAAAATTATTTTGCCTTCCTGAGCTAACGCCCGTGCTAAAAATGCTCTTTTGCGCTGTCCTCCAGACAATTCCCCAATTTGTCGATGGCGTAGATCTTTCATGCCTACCCGTTCTAAACAATCCATCACCCGTTGACGATCGCTGTGGCGGGGAATCCGTAAAAAATTTAGATAGCCATAGCGCCCCATCATCACCACATCAAATACACTCACGGGAAAGTTCCAATCCACATCATCGGACTGGGGAACATAGGCCATCCATTGAGATTTTTGGGCTTGTTGAACGGAGCGATCGGCGATGCGAATTTCTCCCTGACGAGGGGTTAAAAATCCCATGATTGCCTTAAAGAGAGTGGATTTTCCGCCCCCGTTTGGCCCCACTAGGGCTGTGATCGTTCCGGGCTCTACGGTGCAGGTTGCGTTATACAGAGCCAGGCGGTGATTACTGTAGGTAACGCTGAGGTTTTTGATGGTGATCGGTAGCATTTCTTTAGTTTTGAGTT
>DALYGI010000536.1:0-1695 GCA_031971595.1 Prochlorotrichaceae cyanobacterium CTOTU29312 | reverse complement strand
AAAGTCCCATCCTGTGGGTTTTGAGGGATCCCGCACCACCCCCCACCCCAGACGATCGCCCTCAGGGGCAGGATACCTGAGAGCCGTTCTACGGGAAGTGCCACAGCCCCTACCCCAGAATAGGGACAGAGAGCGTACAGTCAGGATAACGAAACGAACGCATCTCCAGAACATCACCATGAACGCCACCACGCCAGTTTCTCCCGTTCCGGTTACCCAGCAGCTTACCGCCGCCCCATCCATCCCCTCGGAAGGATTAAATCTGACTCAACTCTCTCAGATTTTACAAGCTGAACTAGAGGCAGAATTAGAAAAGCCTAATAGCTTATCTCCCCGCGTGGCCGATCGAATTGCCCGGGAAGTCAGCCGCATCTGCGACAAAAGTACCCGCATTCAAACCTCTGGGGAAGTCAATAATTGGCTGTTAACCCTGGGTCGGCATCGTATTAAAAAATGTATGCATTACTATCACCTGGGTTCCCGTCGGGGCAGGGTAGAACTCCACAGCAACCTCAGCACCATGGTTTATCGTCACATTGCCCCCCACAAAACCCCCATGGGATTCCAGGGCCGTCATGCGCTCATTGAAGACTTTTTACAAGGCTTTTATATTGAAGTGCTGAAGGTCTTTCGTCGGGAAAATGAAATGGCCGCAGACTACACCCCCCGCACCCGTTTAGAGTTGGCGGAATACATGGCTTTTTCTGAGCAATATGCCAAACGTCGCATTAATTTACCCGGTCATGCCAATCAGCAAATCATCATCCTCCGGGCTCAGAACTTTGCACGGCGACAACCCCAAGAAACCCTCGTAGATTTAGAAGTGGCCATGGAATCTCCCCGCCGGGAAGAAATGGAAGGCAGCAGTCGATCGCCTTTGTTGAAACAGGTGCGAGAACAAATGGTTGCCGATGCTTTAGACCCCACGGAAGGGGTACTGCGGGATCGGGTTTTAGGGGAATTAATGACCTATCTTCAGGAACAGGGCCATCAGGACTGTGTAGATTATTTGGTACTACGGTTACAGGACTTACCCGCCCCCGAAATTGATGAAATCTTAGGGTTAACCGCTCGGCAACGGGACTATCTGCAACAACGCTTTAAGTACCATGTGGAAAAATTCGCCCGCATTCACCAGTGGGAATTGGTACATCATTGGCTTGGGGCCGATCTGAGCCAAAACCTAGGGCTATCCGCCAGTCAGTGGCAAACCTTTCTCTCTCGGCTAACGGGGCCCAAGCAGGAACTTTTACGGATGAAACAAGCCCAAGCTAGTCAATCCAAAAATACCCCGATTTCCGATAAGGAAATTGCCCGTCGGCTCAAGTGCAGCCCTAAGCAATTCCAAAAACGCTGGTATCAGATTTTAGAAATGGCCAGTAAGGTACGCAATGAAGCGGCTAAAGTCTAATGCTAGCCTACCTAATACTACGGGATGGGATGGGAGATGGGATGGGGGATGGGTAATTGGAATTGCTGGAATTCGATCGTAAAGATACTGCCCTGATTCACTTGACTTTCCACTTTAATTCGGGCTTGATGTTTGAGGGCGATCGCCTGGGCAATGGCTAACCCTAGTCCGGTGCCTCCGGTTTTGCGGGATCGTTTGCCAGGAGGGGGCGGTTAGGGTGTTAGACAGTTGAGCCGGTTGGTTGGGGGAGAATCCCAAGAGATTTTGGTGATGATCAAACAGAC
>DALYGI010000535.1:0-1785 GCA_031971595.1 Prochlorotrichaceae cyanobacterium CTOTU29312 | reverse complement strand
GTTAGATCAACATACCCCCGCCAATTACTGTAAGATTTATGCCCATGCTATTAACAGATTACAGCATCAAGGCAACCCCAATTCATTCCTAGGGTTAGCAAAGGATCAAACCCCTGATCCTCAAACGGAAGTCTATCAGAAATTTCAAACCGCCCACGATCGTTTAGGGCTATGTTTATTTCACTTTTTTAGATTAGTATTAGCCTGCTTCTTTGCTGATTGGCAACAGGCCCGACAGGAGGCGAATGATCTTCAGCCCTATTTAGTGGCTGGCATGGGTTTAGTCCTTATTCCCCTGGTCTACTTTTACGAGTCTTTAGCCATCCTTGCAGACTTAAACCGAACCCAACCGGACTTTGAGCGCCAATGGCAACGGGTAGAGCAGAATCAAGCTATTCTGGACAGGGAATGGGTGGCCCATGCCCCCATGAACTATCAACATAAACTGGATTTGATCCTGGCGGAAAAATACCGGGTTTTAGAAGACTATTTAAATGCCATAGAAGCCTACGATCGGGCCATTGCCGGGGCAAAACAGCAGGGTTTTCTTCAGGATGAAGCCCTTGCCAACGAACGAGCCGCCGAGTTTTACTTTGACTGGGGAAAGCAAACCATGGCCCGTGCCTATTTGCAGGAAGCCTACTATATTTATATCCATTGGGGAGCAACGGCCAAAGCAGAAGCGCTCAAAATTAAACATCCTCAAGGCTTGGAAACTCCCCAGTACTGGTTAAAAGATCACCCCCAAACGATCGTAACCACCGAGGGTACGGATTTAGATCTACAAACGCTGATCAAAGCCTCCCAAGCCATTACTGAAGAAATTGTTTTTGAAAATTTAATCCAGACCCTCATTCGGATTCTGCGGGAAAACACAGGGGCAGAAATTTGTGCGTTACTCCTAGCGGATTCTCCCCTCGATCAGGCTTTAAATTTAACCTTTTATAGCCGTGAAGATAGCATACAAGTTAGCCCTAGAATTTCCATTGAGGAGCTTTTACCCCAAGCCATTATTAGTTACGTCAATCGAACCGGGGAATCCATCATTTTAGGAGACATACAGCAGGCCGATCGCTTTAGTCATGATCCCTATCTACAACACCATCACCCCCACTCAATTTTGTGTTATCCCCTCCTCAAACAGGGTGATGTCATTGGCATTGTTTATCTGGAAAATCGACTCATTCAAGGAGCCTTTAGTTCCGATCGTTTTAAACTCTTAGAACTCTTAAGTGGTCAAATTGTCATTGCCCTACAAAACGCACAACTCTATACCAAAATTGAAGGAAACCAAAAACAACTGCAACAGTTTTTAGAAGCCATTCCCATCGGCATCGGCATTGTCGATCGCCAGGGTTGTCCCTACTATGCCAATCGGACGGCGGAAGAAATTCTAGGCAAAGGGATCATCAAAAATACCAATCCTCACAATTTGGCACAGGTTTATCAGAACTATCTGGCAGGAACGAACGAAATTTATCCCCCGGATCAATTACCCATTGTTAAAGCCTTGAGGGGAGAATTTTGTACCACAGAAGATATTGAAATTCACCGAGACGATCGGATTATTCCTTTAGAAGCCTGGGGAACTCCCATTTACGATGAAAATGGCACCGTACAGTATGGCATGGCCGTCTTTCAGGATATTAGTGAACGGAGACGATCGGAACAGATTTTACAGGATAGTGAAGCCCGCTATCGGGTCTTGTCGGAAATGAGCCCTGTGGGAATTTTTCGGAATAATCTGCAAGGGGCCTGTATCTACGCTAATCCTAAACTCCAACA
>DALYGI010000534.1:0-1806 GCA_031971595.1 Prochlorotrichaceae cyanobacterium CTOTU29312 | reverse complement strand
TGGGCGGGGCGTTCGCATGTGGTGGAGGCGGATGTGCGCGCGCTGGCTGCTCCGGTGCTTCGGCATCGGATTCAGCTCAATTACAAAGCGGAGGCGGACGGGGTGACGGTGGAGCGGCTCATTGAAGATCTGTGTGAATCGGTTCGGAAATCATGAGCGTCGGGATGTTCCAACGGCTTCGGCGTTTGGTTCTTGGGGCTGGGGGCCGCTGTGGTGGGGGTAGACCTCAATCCAGCGGTGAGTGAGATCTTTAAGACTCCTAGTTTCAAAGGGATTGAAGCCAGTGTAACGGACGAAAACGCCATGAAAGCAGCGATCGAAACAGCGATTCGTACCTTTGGCGGCCTGGATGTGGTGGTGAGTAATGCGGGAATTTTTCCCCCCAGTCAGCCCATTGCGGAACTGGAAGCGGACACCTGGCACCAAAGCCTAGAGGTGAACCTCAGCAGTCAGCGGATTCTCCTTCGCCATACCATTCCCTATCTTCAACAGGGCATCGACCCCGCGATCGTCTTTGTGGCCTCCCGAAACGTCCTCGCCCCTGGCCCGGGAGCCGCCGCCTACTCCGTGGCTAAAGCGGGGTTAACCCAATTGGCGCGGGTTGCAGCCCTAGAACTAGCGGGAGATGGCATTCGGGTTAACATTGTCCATCCCGATTGCGTTTACGACACGGGCATCTGGAGCGAAGCGATCCTCCAAAGTCGGGCCAACCGTTATGGCATGACTGTGGAGCAGTACAAAACCCGAAACCTCCTTAAACAGGGCGTTTCCGCTTCAGAAGTGGCTCAGATGGTCTGTGCCATGGCCGGTTCGCTGTTTGCCAAAACCACCGGAGCCCAAGTGCCTATTGATGGGGGAAGCGATCGGGTAATCTAGGGGATCTAGCCACTGATAACTGAGGATCGTGAATTGAATAGACTGGAAAGTTCAGGATTCAGGATTAAACCGATTAAACCACAGTTTCACCCCACTGCAAAATCGGTTAAATCTCTTAACTTTGGGGGATCAAATCCTAAAACAATGTGGTCTTTAGGAACCCCTAATTCTACCAATTGATTGGCTAGACCAGCCTCCGTGCCATCCTCCTGAATCCAAATTTTACCCTCAATAATATCCGCATGAAGAACCACACCATAGACACGCCGCGATTCCTGCCAGCCCACATAAACTAACTGATAATGATCCCGCTCTCGATCGAAAATGGTTTGGGCTGTAATGCGTTTATCCCAAATTCGATTGGCTCGTTCTATCATCAGTTTTTCCAGATAATTACGATAGGTTTCTATGGTATCCATCGATCGATCTCCTCTTTGTCTATGTTATAAACCAATAAAAAAACGCTGTGATCTTTAATCATTTCTTCAATGAAAATATTACTAAAAAATTTCTCATATAATGAATTAGAAATGGCTAAGTATAATGTGCGCTTAGGATCTTGAATTTTTAGACCTTTACGATAGGTTAAAAATTGCCCTAAAGCCCCATAAAATTCTGATATTTTAGATGGCCCCAAAAAACTTTTAATTTCAACAGCAATACGCTGTCCCTCTCGCTCTGCTGCAATAATTTGCTCTGCACCTAGATCGATTTCTAAATCATAGCCGCCCGCTTGTAGGGGGTAAGGATCGTGGGTAATGAGCCATCCTGCCTTTTCTAAACCCACCCGAACAAGGGCATGATATCGATCTTTTGCCGCCATGGATCAACTGCCTGGTTTTAAGGACAAAACTCTTCTCGGTAGACATTATACCCACGATCGCCGGTTAGCGACTAGACGATCGTACCCGCTGTCTGTACCCGCTATTA
>DALYGI010000533.1:0-1822 GCA_031971595.1 Prochlorotrichaceae cyanobacterium CTOTU29312 | reverse complement strand
TTGACGGGATAGAGTTGAAAATAGCGATCGATTAAGCGTGAGAGGGGTTGTTTTCCTTCAAATAAAGGCAGTAAACAAGCGGCAACGTGGGGTTGAATCTGTACATCACTGGATACGATCGGTAAGAGGGTGGAAATTGCAAAGGGTTTTAAGTTTTGTAGATCGGTGACAAACTGTTGAAGTACAAAGTCATTACACAACAGGGGATGCCACATCACGATCGCGTTTTGGTACTGTTCTGATGTCCAGTCTTCTGGGGATGGGGGTAAGCTTGTGGCATTAAGGGGATGACCACACCAAAAGTCAAGTAGACGATGGATGGGGTTCAAGAGATCATATAAATGGAGTTGGGTTTCTGGGTCAGAATTTTCTAAACTGAGGAGAAATTGATCCGATAAAGTTTCCCAGGTTTCCGCAGGTTCGGAAGTCTCGGCATTGGCTAGGGGTTTGGAGCTATTGGAACTGTTAGAGTTGGGCGAATCTTTTGAATTTCTAGAATGGTCTGAATCTTGAGAACGATCTGCACTAACAAACAGATCTGCAATTTGCCAACTGGGCCAATCCAACATTTGAATATATTCTAATTCTGCTGCTTCTAGGAGCCTAAACACTTGAGGAATGGTAAACCCCCGATCGCCTTGGAGCATAAAGTTCATCCGAATTTCTTCGTTGGAGGGGCTTGGAGGTAGGCGTTTTTTGAGGAGCACCTCTGGCTTGATTCCTTGGAAAATGGATCGACTTAGCTCCACATCCGTATCCTCTGATTGTTCATAAAATAGCCCTATTTCCCGTAAAAATTCTTGAAATTGATAGAAATGATGGCGTTGATACTGGCTGTGGAAATTACCGCGTAAAATGCCCTGGGGTTTGAGTAATTTCTGGCAGAGTTTTAAGCAGAGTAGCGGATCTTGAATTAAGTATAAGACCTCATCACAATGGATCATGTCAAACTGACGATCGAGTTGCTGAAGATCTTCTAAAGATAAACACTGAAAGTGAAGACGATCGTTTAAACCATGGAATTGAGAACGCTCTTGAGCTTTGGCGATGGAAGGGGCAGAAAAATCAATTCCTAAAACCTGAGCGCCGGGGTTTGCTATCGCTAGACCTAGAGCTTTCCAACCACTACCACAGCCAATATCTAAAATCTGGCACTGACTTAAATCAGGAAGGTGACGATTGCGTAAATAATAGGGGGTAATAAAATTACATTTAGCCAATAATAAACCCTGGTTTTTTAGGGTCGGAATTTTCTCGATCGGAATTTCGGGGTAGGGGTTTTGGTCATATTGATACCGGGTATTGGCGTTAGAACTCTGGGCCGGGGGAGGGGGAAACATGGAAAAATTTAGATTTTAGATTATGGGTTAATTTTAGATGATCGGTACCCTTAAAGAGATTAGGAGAGCCAGCGATCGATTTCCCCTTGGGTTTTCTCAAAGAGATCCGTTAACGTTGTACTCATCACCTGAAGGGTGGGCAGGAGATCCGGATCTTTTTGTTTGGCCTGGTTTTCCATCTGGGCCGCTTGATCCCGAAAGGCCTCTGCACCGATTAAACTGGCGGAACCCTTGAGGCGATGGGCATAGCGTTCTATTTCTGCCCAGTCGATCTCCAAGGGTGTGGCTTCGGATGGTTCCAGATGATCGGCTGCCGCTTGGGGGCTAACGATCGCTCTGAGTTCTGCCAAGGTTTGGGGAATCCCTTCTAAAAACCGCTGACACATCATCGCCGCCAAATCCTGTTGCCCTTCTGTGCGATCGAGTAAGCCTTCCACATCAAATAAGGGAATGGATCCGGGCAGAGACTCAGGGACAGCTAA
>DALYGI010000532.1:0-1853 GCA_031971595.1 Prochlorotrichaceae cyanobacterium CTOTU29312 | reverse complement strand
AAACCACAAAGGCACAAAGAACACAAAGGCATTCCTGCGGGGCTTCTGTGTCTTTATAGTGAAACTCCAGATTATAAAGTCCGCATTCCTGGGTACTTAAGTTGCACACGCCATTAATTCCCTAATTCCCTATTCCCTAATTCCCTAACTCAAAACTCAAAACTCAAAACTCAAAACTCAAAACTCAAAACTCAAAACTCAACCCTGATTCCCTATTCCCTATTCCCTAATCATAACGTTGGGCAGATTTTAGACCTTCTTTTAAGGCTTGGATATGGGGATACCGATCGCTGGGACTGGGGTGGAGTAAACACCGCAGCACTTCCCCCAAGGCTAAGGAAATACCGGGTACTGCGTCTACATAATATTGGGCAGTGTGGGGTCGATACTGATGAATTTGAACAGGATTTCGACCCGTCAGCAAATAAACGATCGTTGCGCCTAAACTAAAAAAATCGGATTGGGGAAAGGTTTGCCCCTGTAATTGTTCTGGGGCACGATAGCCACCCAGGGCTAAGCGGGTTTGGTCTAGTCCGCTCAGGGGCTTTACGACCCCAAAATCCACCAGAACAATACGTCCATCACCGTGGCGAAGAATGAGGTTAGAGGGTTTAATATCCCGGTGGATTAAGGGGGGATTTTGTTGTTGCAAATACTCCAAGACGTTACACACCTGTAAGCCGCAGGCAATAGACTTTTCGGGAGTTAGGGGCCCCCGTTCCCGGACATGATTACTGAGGTTTTGACCGGGGATCCATTCCATAACTAAATAAAACTGATGGGCTTCGCTAAAAAAGTCTAGGAAGTGAGGAATGGCAGGATAATCTAACTGACTGAGGGTTATGGCTTGGCGCATAAAGAGTTCTTGATCCTTCTGACTCTTCGTTGCGTTAGGGTTCAATTGTTTAATGACAACTAAGGAGTGGCCAAGCAGATATTTTGAGTCTGGATGTGTGGGATCAATCCATGCTAAATAGGTGGAGGATTCTTCCCCCTCACTGAGGACTTTGAGTAAATTGTATTCACGAACCGATCGCCAATGGGATAAAACTTTGCCACAGTTTGAACAAAAGAGGTTGCTAGGATGATTGTCTAGGTGCTGGCACTTTTCTAAGCTCTCTTGGCTCGGTTGAATATAGCTGACGGGGGGAAATTTTGTCCGGGGAATGACGGGAAGATAATCTTGCTGGCTCGTAATTTTGGGCTGAGATCGATGGATAAATTCCCGCAGCACTTGCTCCGCTTGATCTGGCTCGGCTAAACAAAAGAAGAGGCGCGGCCCATTGGGGGCTAGTTGAATTTCACCCTGCTCTGGCAAAATGTCACGAAAGGTTACACGACCGTTCAGACAAACGTTATTTTTACCCTGGTTGGTCAGTTGCCACTGCTCAGGATTAACCTGATCACCATTGACCTGCTCCCTAGGAGCAGTATGCAATCTACTCAGCAACACATGATGGCGAGAAATCCGAGGATCGGGAACAACAATATCATTCCGAGACGATCGTCCAATGGTGATTTCGGTCTTGTCCTTAAAGTTCCACCATTGTAGAGCGGTTGTTAAATTAAGGGGATCCAGCAGGGCTAAGGTAACCACAATGCTCAGCGACAACCAATACTAAACGTTAGGTAGATGGGGTAGATTAGGTAAGCCAAAATACCCATCTTTTCCCCTTACGATTTGACCGAGGAACAATGATGGATCCTCACCTCCCCCTATCTTATCCTAAACGTCTGTCGATAGGAAATCTATCAATGGGCGATCTATCCATAGGTGCTCTGGGTGATCTGTCAGGAGATCTATACAATAGGAAATCTATCAAACCACAAAGGCACAAAGAACACAAAGGCGT
>DALYGI010000531.1:0-1914 GCA_031971595.1 Prochlorotrichaceae cyanobacterium CTOTU29312 | reverse complement strand
CCTATTTGGGTCTACCGGCCAGATAGTCTAAACAAAGATTAATCACATCCTGATTATGCAGGGCTAAAAACCCTTGGGGGGACAGTTCTTGAGCAAAAAGGGCTTGGGAGGCATCAAACCAATCGCTAACGGCCATGAAACCGTAGGTACGGGCTAGGTGAGATGCGAGGGGAGAGTGACGAATATCAAAGGCAATCTCCTGATTGCGCCCTACCTCTAGCAGTTCCATCACTTCTGTTTGAATCTCTTCCTGACGGGAGGATGCAGAGGTGTCCGCCGATCGTTTTTCCTTGGGTAAATATTGCCAGTGACCCACTAAGTTCACCAGGGGAGTTTCCGATTGTTCGGGTTGATTCAGCGCTTCCACAAATGCCAGGGCAACCAGTTTTGCCTTCAGATATAGCCGAGCCACATCAATATTTTTAGCCGCCCGATCTAACATCCCTTCATACTCTTCGGGGGAAGGTTCCCCTTGAAACTGGCGAAAGACTAAATTGGGAGCTAGAAAATCCATGAACCCCACCATTTTTTGCAGGGCGCACCGATATTGATGGGGGGTGTAAGACTCAGGATGTCTGAGGGGAGGATTGGTCTCTGGCAGTAGTTTCCAGGTGTTGTCTAAGAAATAACTGGCTTTGACATCGGCAAAGTTTTTAACGTCACGGTTGGCCAAGCGAACCGCCCGTTTAACCGCAGCAATGACCTGCTCTGGGCTTAACTGAAGATCAAACCGTTCCTTTGCCCTTGATAAGTTGTGATAAAGCCGATCGCTGGGGGGAACCCCCTCTTTGCTGCAAACCCGAAAGGGAATCGTAGCTTCAATGCAGGCGACAATTTCTGCCAGGTGGGTACGATCGAGAAAAGGACTTAACAGTTTTACCGCCACGATCGCACTAAAAAACTCATTTTGTTGGGGCGGAACTTCTTCTTCCCGTTCGATTTCAAAAATTGTGGCCACTAGGGCAAAATCCGAGTCGGTATACAGTTGATCCAAGGATTTAATTTTGGGAGAGTCCTCCGCCGTGACAAAGGGAGCCAACACTCCAGAGACGGCCTGGGGAATGCAGGCATCTACCTGAATGTAGACCACATCATGGAACAGTGCCGCCAAAATCTCAATAGCATCCCCCCCTTCAGCCACCTGAAGAATGTGCTCTGGCGTGTGAAAACTGCGATGGCACCCAGTCATGCACTCTATAACCACTTGAGCGAGAAACTGAATCGTTTCAGCATCAACGGACTGGTCTAGGGATTGAAAAGCCCTGTGGAACTGGTGTTCAAACACATCACTATAGGCTGCCTTCGGCAGGGATTGTGCTGAAGCATTGAGCGGTGGCGGAGAATGATGGGTAAGCTCTGAGCCCATAGTTAATAGTCTTGCTCACGGGGTTAACGTAGAATGTCACCCTTTACCGATCCTTATCGGATCTAGAGTACCTTAAATGCGGATCGATGGGCCCGGATGAGATCACTGAAGATCTTTTAATGATCATCTTAATTTCAAGTTTTATATCTATTCCATGGCTTTCGCCCTATTCCGCCTATTCCTGTCCTGTTTTTCTCTCTTCCCCCAATTTTAGTCTAAGCGCCAATTTAGCCTAGGCCCATCTAAGCCCCAATTTTAATCTAAGCCCCAATTTTAATCTAAGCGCCACAGGGTAACGGCGGAGCCTGCTGCTAGGAAGCGTTGACCGAGGGGAACCAGAGCGAGGGCATTGACTTGGTTCAGGTGGATGATATTCCCTGAGCTTTTGCTGCCGGAGGCGGGGGTAAACCAATAGCCGATCGTGCTGGGGTTAGAGTTGCTAGGTTCCCGTGGATCGGTTCCCCAGAGGAGCTTGCCCCACACATAGGTTTCTCGGTGTGGATCGCCCTGTAAATCGGCGGTGGTGTGGCCGCTAACCTGACGATCGG
>DALYGI010000530.1:0-1993 GCA_031971595.1 Prochlorotrichaceae cyanobacterium CTOTU29312 | reverse complement strand
ACTCAAAACTAATGCCTAACCGTCTCATCCACTCCGCCAGTTTGTACCTGCGTAAACACGCCGATAATCCCATCGACTGGTGGCCCTGGTGTCCCGAAGCCTTAGCCAAAGCGGCCACCGAAGATAAACCTATTTTTTTGTCCATTGGCTATTCCTCCTGCCACTGGTGTACGGTCATGGAGGGGGAAGCCTTTTCGGACTGGGCGGTGGCGGACTATCTTAACACCCACTTTGTCCCCATTAAGGTCGATCGGGAAGAGCGGCCCGATGTGGACAGCATCTATATGCAGTTTTTACAAATGATGGTGGGCCAGGGGGGCTGGCCTCTCAATGTGTTTTTGTCCCCGAAGGATCGCATTCCCTTCTATGGGGGAACCTATTTTCCCCTGGAACCCCGCTATGGCCGACCGGGTTTCTTGCAGGTACTAGAAAACCTCAACGCCTATTACCAAAGCGATCGGGGTCGGTTAATTGAAATTCAACAGGAAATGCTCTTGGGGTTACAAAAAAATCTAGACCTGGGAGCCCCTCAGACCTGGGATCGGCAACTGCTGGGACGAGGGTTAGAGATTTGTAGCCGCATTATTGCGCCCCGGTTTGGGGGAAATAGTTTTCCCATGATGCCCTACGCCCTGAGCGCCTTACGACGGATACGCTGGGGGGATCAGGAGGCGGACAATGCTCGCCAAGCCTGTCAGCAACGGGCCATCGATTTGGTGTTGGGGGGAATTTATGATCAGGTGGGGGGCGGCTTCCATCGCTACACCGTAGACTCCACTTGGACGGTGCCCCACTTTGAAAAAATGCTCTATGACAATGGGCAAATTCTGGAGTTTTTAGCCCATCTCTGGGCCAGCGGTAGCCAAGATCCGGCCATCCTCCGGGCCATGGAGGGGACGGTGATCTGGCTGCAACGGGAAATGACGGACGAGGCGGGCTATTTCTATGCTTCTCAGGATGCGGATAGCTTTCTAACAGCGGCGGATTCCGAGCCGGAGGAAGGGGCGTTTTATGTGTGGTCTTATGGGGAACTGAAGGCAGCCCTTACCGAAGCGGAATTGTATGCCCTAACCCAGGAATTTACGGTCACCGAGACGGGCAATTTTGAGGGGAAAACTGTGTTGCAACGGCGGCATCGGGGGGATCTGAGCAAGGCCGCAGAGAGCGCCTTGGGGCGATTGTTTGAGTTGCGCTATGGAACCCTCTCTCCAGAGATGGCCTTTCCCCCAGCCCCCTCCAACGCAGCGGCGAAAGGGCAAACCTGGCCAGGACGGATTCCCGCTGTCACGGATACTAAGATGATTGTGGCTTGGAATGCCTTGATGATTTCTGGGTTAGCCGTTGCGGCTCGTGTGCTGCGCCGTCCAGACTTTTATGCCCTAGCAGAGCGATCGGCCCGGTTTATTCTCGATCACCAGTGGCAACCCCTAGGGGAGCCGTCGGAACGTCGATTGCATCGTCTTTATTACGATCGCACGGCGGCGGTGCTGGCTCAGTCCGAGGATTACGCCTTTTGGATTAAAGCCCTGCTGGACTTGCACCAAGCCCAATGCTCTTTACCCCAGGTCAATCCCGATACCAACTGGCTAGAAGTGGCCCTGCAAACCCAGACCGAATTCGATCGCTGGTTGGGGGATCCGGCGGGTGGGTACTACAACGCGGCCACCGATGCCAGTGAGGATTTAGTGGTGCGGGAGCGCAATTATTTTGACAATGCAACCCCCTCCGGCAATGGCATTGCAGCGGAAAATCTAGTACGCCTAGCCCTGATCACCGAAAACCTGGAATATCTCCATCGGGCAGAGCAAACCCTCCAGGTCTTTGGAGCAGTGATGGAACGATCGCCCCAGGCCTGTCCTAGCCTGATTGCGGCTCTAGACACCTACGAACAGGGAGCCCTCCTCAAACTGAGTCCCGAAGCGATCGAATCCCTTCCCCTGGCCTATGCCCCCACCGTCAGCCTCAAACTGACCCCAGACCTCCCCCCCGAAGC
>DALYGI010000529.1:0-2016 GCA_031971595.1 Prochlorotrichaceae cyanobacterium CTOTU29312 | reverse complement strand
GGGAAAGTGGATGCCATGTCCGCTTATTCTACGGATGAACCGTTTTTCTTAGAGCAAGCCAAGGTGGATTATTTAATGTTTAATCCCCGTGCGGGTGGCATTGATTTCTATGGAGATACCCTCTTTACCACAGAAGAAGAGGTGAAAACCCATCCCCAGCGGGTTAAAGCTTTTGTGGAAGCATCCTTAAAGGGATGGGACTATGCCCTGCAACATCCCGATGAAATGATCGACTTAATTTATAATAATTATAGCCAGCGCCATAGTCGGGAGCATTTAGCCTATGAAGCAAAGATGACTAACAATCTGATCATGGCGGATGTGGTGGAATTGGGTTATATGAATCCAGGACGATGGAAATATATTGGTGAGATATACCAATCCCTCGGAATGATTTCAAAAAACTTTTCCTTCAAAAGATTTATTTATAATCGAGGTCAAGTGAATAACTCACGATGGTTATATCTGAGCCTGATCATTTCCTTACTTTTTTCGGGGATCATTTCCCTGATATTCTTTCGATTTTATCAGTTTCAGATTGCCCTGCAAAAAGAAATTAATGAAAAAATTGAACGGGATAAGCAAATCAACATTTTAGAGCAAAAATATAGAATTCTAGTGGAAAATTCTCCCTTTTCCGTTATTATTTCTGCTTTGGATGGAAAAATTTTATATATGAACCCCCGTGGGGCTCAACAATTTGATGTTTCTCAAAGTTATGCTTTAAATCTCAATACCAAGGATTTTTACGCTTGCCCAGAGGATAGAAATACTTTACTTAAGATTCTGAGACAAAAAGGATTTGTTCAGGACATAGATCTTAAGTTGGTTAATACCCATGCTACGGAATTTTGGGCTAGTCTATCCATCAGCATTATAGAATTTGAAGGACAGCAAGCCCTCTTCACGGCCCTGATGGATATCACTCGTCGCAAGGTATTAAGCCAAGAATTAGAATATCTGGCCATGACCGATGAACTGACCCAACTCTATAATCGTCGTTTCTTTATCGATCGTTGTCAACGGGAGTTTAAGCTGTGGCGGCGCTATAAAAACCCTTTTTCCGTTTTACTCCTAGATATTGATCATTTTAAGAAAATTAACGATAATTTTGGCCATGACACCGGAGATCTAGCCTTAAAATTTGTGGCCCAGTCCCTTAAAAACATGGTAAGAGACGTGGATATTGTGGCGCGGTATGGAGGAGAGGAATTTGTAATTTTACTGCCTCAAACCAAAGGGAGTATGGCTCAGGAATTGGCGGAACGATTATTAATTAATATTGAACTGAGTGAACTCAAAATAGGAGAGCAATCTTTAAAACTAACGGTCAGTATCGGTGTTGTGGAGGTGCAGGAGGGGATCAAAGACCTAAATGATTTACTCAAAGCGGTGGATCATGCCCTGTACCAGGCGAAGTGGCGGGGACGGAATCAGGTCGTCATGGCTGAGGTTCAGGATTCTGCTCGGTCTCAGGGGCAAGTTCCCACCTAGAAAAAACCGGAGATCGGGTTAGCATTACCACCCCGATCCCCGGTTTTTTTAATGATACGGCGTGGGAAACTTAAGTATCAAGGGTAAGTTTCCATCCAAAAAACTACAACCGGAGGGAAAGCCCTAATAACTTTCTTCCTTGCCGGTTTGAATCACTGCCAAATCATGATTCGCTTCGTTTAAACGATCGCAGATGGCGGCTTGCCATTGAGGACTCACCGTTTCATCCGTAATCACTTCAAACGCTTCCTGACGATAGGATGCTCCCTCCACGGGGTCAACTTCTGCCAAATGCTCTAGGTGTTCATACACCACTTCGGGGGGTAGGGTTGTCATAACAAAATCATCCTGACTTGACGACAAAAGAATAATGACTCTCCCCATTATGCCTATCAATCCCTGGGGATCACCACACTGATAAAAAACGTTAACTCTAAAGATAATTAGATAACTTTCTTTATCTTTCTTTACGGTGAAAAGTTAACACTAACTGCCTTGCAAACGCCCTAGGGTTAGGTTTTC
>DALYGI010000528.1:0-2021 GCA_031971595.1 Prochlorotrichaceae cyanobacterium CTOTU29312 | reverse complement strand
TTGCCGCTGAGGAGGAGGGCTTTGCGTTGTTGAAAACTGGCTTCGGTGAGGACGGGCCGATCGAGGCTAGCTTCTTTGGTGATGCGATCGTCGTTTGTCCCAAAGTGAAAGGGGGCAGGTTTGGGGAGGGTTTGGATTTGGCTGGGGGCGGGCAGGTGATAAACCCGGAGAATGAGGATTTTTAGAACTTCGTACTGTTCAAAAATACTTTGGAGGGCAGTGGGTTCCCAGGGTATGCCTTGACAGAATTGGCGAAAGAATTGGGGATCTGGGTTGTAAATATGCCAGTGCTGATCGACGTGTGCCCAGGTTTTGAGGTGAATGGGGCCGTTTTCATATTTTTGCAGGAGGTTTTGAGCAATTTTCTGGTAGGCAGAGCTATAGCACTGTTCGAGAGGAAGATCGTAGGTGTGTTGGCGACTAGGGCAAAGCCACACCCGATCGCCTTCGGATAAAAACTGTTTGTAGGGAATAGCGATACATTTCCCCAAGTTCAACAGCTCCAGATCCAACACAGGGATCTGGATGCCTCGTATCAAGGTTTCAGACATACTAAGGGGCACTCAAAATCTCATCGATCAAGCCATTCTTGAGTAGAATTTCCTGCTCTTGCAGGAATTGATCAATCTGTTCCATTGTGATTTGATAATCCTTGCACTGAGTGATTAACCGTGTCACTGCCCAGAGTTGACCTAGTGCTTCATGGTACCAAGATATTTTTGACTTGTCAGAAATAATAACCTCGCCCTTTTTCTGCTTGACCAGCTCTTTTGTAAGCTGTTGACCCTTGGCCCAACTTGCAGGTAAGGGAGTAGAACGGATTAAACATCCCCGACTTAAGTTATAGCTCTCATAGTTGAGGAGTTTCTTCATAGTATTTGAGAATGTGATACCGTTTTGAGTTTCACATACTCGAACTCCAATACGGAGCTTTGCCTTTTTACTATGGTCATAAACATCAATGACAAAGTGAATATCATTACTAATAAATCCATTGCCTTTTTGTAGTGTTTTAATATCTACACCGTGAATAGATGCGTTCAGCAATTTTTGGAAACAGTCCCAAATAATCTGAGCAACCTCAGCATCATTACGCTTGGCACGTTTGTCGTACTGCTTGACTAGATCTGCATAAATCTTAGCGGTTGGATTTAGAGGTGGCGGTGGTGGAGTACCTCCATTACTCTTATACTGATCTATCTCAGATTTACACCACTGAATAAAGTCCCGCAGTGACACACTCAGCTTTGCACGGTCATGAATGTCCTTCTCATTAAAAGGATAGAGGTATGGATACCAAGATGGCTCAAGTCCGTGATCGCTTAGAAAAGTGTTTAAGTATTGTTCAGTGAGTTTTTGAAGCTGATTTAAATCTGGAGCAGATAAGGTTAGGACATGCTGTAGCATCCGATCCTTTGTGCCAGCACGTAACTTATCGATTTCACGCAAGCTCTCAGGTAAAAGGCCAGTGAGGAAAATAGTGTTATCACATTCTAAATATATTTGGTCGATACAGTGAGCTACACGCTGAGGTGATGTGTACCCTTGTGTCGGGTCAGGTTGCCAGTCTTCAACTTGATCAAAGCATAGGATAATAGGCTTTTCAACAATCTTAGTTACACGGCCTAACTGCTTGAGAATCCAAATATCCCGCACTCTTTCCTTGGCTTCAGTGTATTCAGGTAAGCCAGCCGTTTTAATAGAAGGGTGATCATCGCCACGCAACCATGCTAAAGCAATCTGAGAAATCTTAGTTCCTCGAAACAGCATAAACAGGCACGCCTTTAAAAAGTCTAGGTCTAAATCAGAATATAGATCCGTAATAGACTCGGCAAGGTCATCAAAAAATTCAACATACTTAGATGTCTGAATCTTTGACTTGATATAGGAGGCTAGATTATTTGGATTGTGGCATCGGTTTATTTCTTCCTGATACCGGTCTTGGTGAACACTCCCCTCTAGTTTATGAATTAACTGAGCAGCTAGTCCTTGCCACTGAGTTAATTTCAGGTCGTTATCAC
>DALYGI010000527.1:0-2037 GCA_031971595.1 Prochlorotrichaceae cyanobacterium CTOTU29312 | reverse complement strand
GATCTCATCGGGTAAATTTTCAACTTGGAGAGTAGCCATAGAAATACCTTATGCAGGATTATTTTAGTGTAGTTTTCTTTTTGATAAACTGAACCTTGATGTTTCTAAAGTATTTAAAATTTACTCAAAGCTCCAAACTCTGATCTTAAGCTAATCGCATGACGATCGAAATAAACACTAAGGGATGATTTTAAGTTGCAGATGTCCCCCTAAAACCTGTCCCCTGTGTAGAGGGGATAAGAGATGAGAGAGAAGTTGCAGAGCCGAGTCGAACTCATTCAAAACTCCAAACCCAAAACTCATCCCTATTCCCTACCTAGGGATCCACCCAACGATCGTCTTCTTTGATTAGTTTAATTAACTCCTCTACCCCTTGATCTTCCGGTACTTTTTTGATTTCATCTCGACCCCGATAAAGGGAAATATAACCGGGGGTTTTGCCTACATAACCGTAGTCTGCGTCTGCCATTTCACCGGGGCCGTTGACGATGCAACCCATGACCGCAATATCTAAACCGGTGAGGTGTTTGGTGGCTTCCCGCACTTTATGTAACACTTCTTCCAGGTTGAATAGGGTGCGGCCACAGGAGGGACAGGCCACGTATTCCACCATGGTTTTCCGCAGTCCGAGGGCTTGCAAAATGCTGTAACACACGGGAATTTCTTTTTCCGGTGCTTCCGTCAGAGAAACCCGAATGGTGTCCCCAATGCCTTCTGCCAGGAGGGTGCCAATACCTGCCGTGGATTTGACGCGGCCATATTCCCCATCTCCCGCTTCCGTAACCCCTAAGTGGAGGGGATAGTCCATACCCTCGTCGTCCATGCGCTTGACCATGAGGCGGTAGGCGGCCAGCATCACGGGCACGCGGGAGGCTTTCATGGAAATCACTAAATTGCGATAGTCCAGAGACTCACAAATCCGCAGAAATTCCAGGGCAGACTCCACCATTCCTTCCGGGGTGTCTCCGTAGGTAAAGAGCATCCGTTCCGCTAGGGAGCCGTGGTTGACCCCAATCCGCATGGCTTTATTTTGTTCCTTGAGGCTCATGACCAAGGGCTCCAAGGTTTCCCGAATCCGATCGGCGATCGAATCAAATTCGGACTGGCTATACTCTTCCCGATCGCTCTTGGGTTTTTCAAACACGTACAGACCTGGGTTAATCCGCACCTTATCCACATGCTTGGCCACCTCTAGGGCGATTTTCATGCCGTTGTGGTGAACATCCGCCACCAGGGGCACATCCTGATAGGTGGCCCGCAGTTGGGCTTTAATTTCTTCCATGGCCTTGGCGTGGGCCAAACTGGGCACGGTGACCCGCACAATTTCGCAGCCAATTTCGTGCAACCGGCGAATCGCAGCCACCGACCCCGGAATATCCAGCGTATCTTCATTAATCATGGACTGCACCACCACCGGATGCTCACTGCCAATCAGGATATTGCCCACCGCCACCGATCGGGTTTTGCGGCGACGAATAACCGTATCAAAGGCAGCAAATTCAAAGGATAAAGGCTTGGCGATCGGAGCGTCTAAGGTCTGCATAACTCAACTGGGTATGATTACTGACGATTTAGAGGGTTGGTTCTTAGTTTAGGGGGTATTGGGTCTTTCAGAACCGGGATTTTTCCATTGAAGATTTCAATGATTGGTTAAGGAACCCCCAACAGATGAATCACCACCTCACGGGAGTGTCCTTGGCTACGGTGTTCCCAGAGGTAAATCCCCTGCCAGGTGCCCAGGACTAACCGCCCATTAGCGATCGGGATAGTTTCTGTGGTGTGAGTCAGGGCGGTACGAATGTGGGCAGGCATATCGTCCGGCCCCTCCGCGTCGTGGATGTAGTGAGGGCCTTCGGGAACCAGTTTCCGCAGAAAATTTTCCAGATCCTTCAACACATCAGGATCCGCATTTTCTTGAATAATCAAACTAGCGGACGTATGCCGCAGAAAAAGGGTACAAAGCCCCGTCCGAATCCCCGACTCCGCGATCGTCATTTCCACCTGTCGCGTAATATTGCTCAAGGACTTGCCAGGAGT
>DALYGI010000526.1:0-2052 GCA_031971595.1 Prochlorotrichaceae cyanobacterium CTOTU29312 | reverse complement strand
TTGCTAGTCATCGGCTCACCTTCGATCGCTTTTCTGAGAGTAGCCTGTGGAAAACGGCTACCAACGTAAGGTGGAATAAAATGGACTGGTAGATCGGCTGAAACCCTTGCAGGCTGGGATCGGCTCTGTGTAGGAGTTTTCGCCTTAAGTTGATACCCTGAAAAACCATTTTTGAAATTTTAAATCCGGCCCCAAAGGGGCAGGGAAAGGGTAGAGACCAAAGAGAAGAGTACAAAAGTACTAAAGAGCAAAGGGCTAACGAGTCCTGGAAGAACGGCACACAACTCGAAAACCGTCGCTGCCGCCACGAGAAGCGGGGGAGTAGCCGTAGCGGTAGGCAGAGCGACAATTCCTAGCATTGCTGAGCCAAGAACCACCGCGCAACAGCCGGGATTTCGATTTATCGCTAGATAACCATGCAATACTGCCGTCCTGCTTGCACTCTTCCGGTTTCTCTGTGTAGCTGCTATGCCAATGATCTAAGCACCACTCCCACACGTTGCCGTGCATATCATTAAGTCCCCAGGCGTTTGCAGATCTTAAAGACCCGACAGGAGTTGTCTTCCCCCGATATTCTCCTTTGGAACCTCTACCGTAAGGGTTGTTGCCGTGATAATTAACCACCTCTGTAGCGATCGTTTCTCCAAAATAGAAGGGCGTTGTGGTTCCGGCTCGACAGGCGTATTCCCATTCTGCTTCGGTGGGGAGATCATAATTTCGCTTGGTTAAGGTGTTGAGACGATCGCAAAACTCCTTTGCCTCATACCAGTTAACATTCTCGACAGGTAAATCATCTCCCTTGAAGTTGGAACAGTCTGGGTTTAGAGAGTAGGCTTTATTCACCGGATCGAGTCGAGCAACAGCTTTCCATTGTGCCTGGGTTATGGGGTACATCCCCATAAAGAAGCCTTGGGGAAAATAAACTTCGTGCTGCGGCCCTTCATCACCTTGTCGCTCTAGTTCTTCAGGAGGTGAACCCATCGTAAAGTGACCCTCTGGGATAGCTAACATGATTAATTCGACCCCGTTGCCCAGGTCTTCAATGTAATAATTCTCGATAGTTCCGGTGCGGCGAATAATACGGGTGCGGGTTTGGGTCTGGACAACACGCATGGGGATTTTTGGATGAGGATTTTGTTTAGTTTGATTGCGAGGCAGAGATTGAAATTATAGTTGGAAACTAGGCCAGCTTTCATGAGGCGAGGGTGGGCTGGAGCGGAAAACGCCCTCTGACAGAGTTTGCTGTCGCTTAAGGGATTATTGCCAAGAATAAACTATCTCTGAGGCTCACGGCTCTCTAAAATCGCTTCAGTAACTTGTCGTATTCACTATGGGAGCCAATCCAAAACCAAACGATCGTATCGGGCTGCTTTAAGATGCCGATCGCTCGGTTAGCTCCGATTTCATAGTTCATCAAAGCCAATCTGCTGCGTTTTACCTTCCAGGGAATCTTGGAGTGCTTTACGAGCCAGTTCTTCCAGGAGAGGGCTGATAGGTTGAGATAGGGTTTGTTGCCATTGCAGTTCGCTTTCAATATCTTCGATGAGTTGCTGGGCCAGTTCATCTTGAAGATGGATAGGCAAGTTTTGTGCTTTATCAAATGCTTCTGCTAATAAACTTGTCATAATAGCCTTGAAGATTTAGATCAAATTTCATTGTAAGCCAAGTCTCCAATTATTCTCCCAACTCCTGAAGCATTCTTTTCACTGTACTCTTTTACTTGATGAGATCGATCGCTAACTTAATGATTTTCTGTGCGTACTCTGCGACGACAGCCCTATTTTCATAGAAGAATTTTACAGTATTCTGCAATGACCTTGCGTTTCCTTGAGAAATGATCCCACCGTAAAGTTTTAGTCTTTCCTGCAAAACAGCAGGAGGCTCTTGAGAAATTTCCTGAACAATCCAGGCAGTAAAAAGTTCAGAAAAAGGCTTGTTAGTCGATAAGTTTATATCTTTTAAAATGAGAAGATGGCGACCTTTCAAATCGTTCACAATTGGGAGTATCCCACTTTTGCAATGAGTACAATTGCCTAGAGATATTGCGGTGAA
>DALYGI010000525.1:0-2070 GCA_031971595.1 Prochlorotrichaceae cyanobacterium CTOTU29312 | reverse complement strand
TTTCTGGATTTGCCTGTGCCCATCGGGTTGCAGCGGATCTGGGCTTAGTCTAAAGGTTTCGGTCTAATCCTTCCAAGCTAATCTTTCCAGTGTGTCCCTGCAAATTCCAAAATAAACCCGAAATAAACAAACCCGAAATAAACCCAAAAAAAACAGTTATTTTACTGATTCCTGTTATTATGCCTGCCAAGCGCAGCGGTAGACACAGCATTCTCTGGAATTTTATGGAAGGGAATATGGAACGCAAAACCACAGGCAGCCCCTGGCGGGGACGATCGTTAGTGCTGGGGAAACTAGGGATAGGCTTGGTCTTAGGAAGCCTGGCGATGTGGGCATTGGGGAGCATTGGCCCAGAGTCGGCCCTGGCTCAAACGGTGTTTCCTCGGTCTAAGGACAGTCTCATGACCCTATTCCGCAAGGTGACCCTAACCCCTGGCTTTGACCCCGATCCCTTTGAATTGAGCGGTATTAGTGGGGGGACGATCGCCGCCGCAACGATCGCCGATCGTCTGGAAACGGAGACAGGAATTTGTTGGGGCTATGTTTCCGAAATTCCAGACTATGAACTGGTATTAACAGATGATTTTACCTATCTCAACCTTGAGGTTTTTAGCGCTCAAGATACGATGATTCTGGTGCAAGGCCCCGGCGGCACCTGGTGCAGTGATGATATTGACGGTTGGAACCCTAGCATTGCCGGACAATGGCTAGCGGGCACCTATAGGGTCTGGGTTGGCTCAGGAACGATCGAGCAGTATAGCCCCTACGATTTGAGTTTCAGTGAAGTCCGCTAAGGATCGTGAATTGAATAGACTTCCGCGTTCCAAATTTGATTTAAACTTTCAGGGATTGATTCTTTGTTGATCCCTTCAGGTTTTTGGATTTGTTATGACTCAGCCCAAACTTATTATTCATGGTGGTGCCGGTAGCTCTTTGCAAGGTAAAGGGGGCGCAGAGGCTGTCCGCCAGGATCTCTATCAGATTTTAGATACGGTGTACGATCGTCTCCGGGATGGGATTTCCGCTAGGGAAGCGGTGGTGTTGGGGTGTCAATTATTAGAAGATAATCCTCGCTTTAACGCGGGCACGGGGGCGGTGTTGCAGTCCGATGGCCAAATTCGTTTAAGTGCGTCCTTGATGGATGGCGCGAACCAGCGCTTTAGTGGGGTGATTAATACTTCTAAGGTCAAAAACCCGATTCAGTTGGCGGAATTCTTGCAGACTGGAGACGATCGGGTGTTGTCGGACTATGGCTCGGCGGAATTGGCCAGAGAACTGGGGTTGCCGGTTTATAATCCCCTGACGGATTTGCGGCTGAATGAATGGCTAGAAGATCGCAAAGCCAATTTCCAGCGCCGGATGGCCGGAGTCGTCGCCGAACCAGATCCAGAAGCAGGCCGAGGCACGATCGGAGTGGTGGTATTAGACCAAGCCGGACGGGTAGCAGCGGGAACCTCCACCGGGGGCAAAGGGTTTGAGCGCATTGGCCGGGTCAGTGATTCCGCTATGCCTGCGGGGAATTATGCATCCGCCTTGGCAGGAGTCAGTTGCACCGGCATTGGGGAAGACATTATTGAAGAATGCCTAGCCGCCCGCATTGTGATTCGAGTAACAGATGGCTTAACGATCGAGCAAGCCTTTCAACGATCGATAGAAGAATCAGGAGCCCGTCAACGGGATCTAGGAGCCATCGGCCTCTCCGCCCAGGGAACGATCGCCTGGGGCAAAACCAGTGAAATCTTATTAGCCGCCTACCACACCGGCGATCGTAAAGGAGACACCCTAGACATGGCACCAGGAGTCCAGGTAGCCTGCGCCCTGTAGAGGTCGGGTCTTCTGACCCAATTTCCTAACTCCCAATTCCCAAAGGATCGTGCATTAAATAAACCGAAAAGTTCAGGATTAAACCACAAAGGCACAAAGGTATTCCTGCGGGGCTTCTGTGTCTTTGTAGTAAAATTCCAGGTTATAAAGTCCGCATTCCTAATTCCTAATTCCCAATTCCTAATTCCTAACCCCTATTCCCTATTCCCTAACCCCTATTCCCTAACCCCTATTCCCTAACCCCTA
>DALYGI010000524.1:0-2092 GCA_031971595.1 Prochlorotrichaceae cyanobacterium CTOTU29312 | reverse complement strand
ATAAAACTTGCTCTTCCTGTGCAATATACACCCTAACTTGATCAATGTTTAATAATTCTTCAGTACAATATCCCTCTCTTTCAGCAATCGATCGCACATAAAGATCCTCTTGATTTAACATAATTAAAGTACTCAATTCCTTTATAAGATAATCACTATGAGTTGTCATAAATACTTTAATTCCAACATGAATCAATCGAGCTACTAATCGAGCAATTCTTCGTTGATTTTCAGGATGTAAATTTAACTCCGGCTCATCAATCAGAAGTAGATCACCCGTCTGAGCCTCGTGACGTAAATAGAAACCTAAATCCAAAAGCGATCGAACAGCACTAGAACTTTCATCCATTGATAATTTTAAACCTTTTTTGTGCCTGGGAAGAAAATAAAGTTCATCATGACGGGTTACCGTATATTCTCCACCAATAATATCAGAGAAATTCTCTAAGATGGCTGGATATTGAGTTTGTAAAAAACTCGTTTTCTTAGCGATCGTTTCGAGATTACGGGTAAAATCAACATTCATCTTAACGGGCAACGCATAATCTTCATATTCTTTTAAGAGCAGTTCTAGTGGATTTATATCTTTACTGACCTGTCCCATTTCTTCTAAAAGGCGGTTGCGGGCAAAATTTAACTCTTTCCGAAAAATAGCAGCCCCAGTTCGTTCTGCACTTGCAATAAAGGGACGAGGAAGTAGGGGAGCAAAAATAATTTCTTTTAAACTATCTGCTATTAAGTTTTTAAGAATATGAATCGGTAATTTTACTTCTATTTTTTCCACTAAAAGTGTAATTACTAGATTTAAACTATAACTTTCCTTGAAGAGCGAGAGGAGTGAAATTTTTTCTGAGCTAATTTGACGGTTATAGGGCAATTCTAAGTTGATTTGATTAAAATCTAGATCGATCGAAAAAGTTGTATTTTCAAAACGATCGACTGGAGTTGCAAAAATCCGATGTAACTCCTGAGTATAGACCTTACAGGCTTGACTTAACACGTCTTGAGCAATGTGAATATAATCCTGAACATTAACCTGAATAACACCATGAGTTAGCAGTTGATCAATAGTTTCATTAGAAATTTCTATTGAAAATTTTTGTCTCCACAGTAACAGAAAACCAAATAAGGTATAAGTCGCATAGGTTTTTCCTGTATTATTACCTCCACAAATAATCGTTAAATCACCGAGCGTAAACTCTGCCTGTCTTAAAATACCCAAATTACACACTTTAATCTTCATCTTAACTCCTCATTTCCTCAGGATTAGGGTGAATCAGCGATCGTTTCATTGCTCTGGGATCTTCGGGGTGTGGACATAGGCTTCTCACCAGACTCAAACACTCGCTCCGTCAGCCGTGTTAATAGGGCTTGTTTTAGGTTCTCCGGGCAATGGGCTAACAGTTGATCAATTATAGGATCCACCTGTCGCTGTTGCGCTTGCTCCACCCACACCATTTGATGCACCTCACTGCCATCGGGCCGCGTGACTGTAATACGGCGAGGCTCAAACCCACCCGCTGGGTTGGCCCGCACCTCCGCTTGTAATGCCTCCAAATTTTTAAATCGCCGCGATAAGTCACTGAGGGTTAACTCAAATCGCGTTACATCCTCATCCGTCCAAGATTCCGCTGGTTTATCCGCAATCACCATTACCACCGCTTCCAACCATTGCCTATCACTGGCTTTTGGATCCAAGGTAGCCTGGGCAAAGCGTCTCAGGCTCGATTCTAAAACACAACCCAGGAGTTGCTCAGAGCGATACCGCAAATCTTCCCGAAGCTTATCCACATCCCCCCGCAGCCCAAAGGCGTTGTACAACAATTGGCGACAGTCTGTGAGTAAACGATCGTAGGCGGAATGTAGGTCTCGTAGGGCTTCCACTAAGCGGATTCGTAGGGTTTTAGCGATCGTTACATCCCCTTCCGTGGCGGTAACCGCCGATGCTGCCGATGCGACGGGTGAGACCAAAATCGGCTCTAGTCCACAGGCTTGGGGCAAGGCCTGAAAAATTAACTGATCCGGTTCCTGAGTGGTTAAGAGTGCCTTTAAAACCTGGCGGGAGTGGGCACTGAGGCGCTGGGTGTTGCGG
>DALYGI010000523.1:0-2126 GCA_031971595.1 Prochlorotrichaceae cyanobacterium CTOTU29312 | reverse complement strand
CCCAAAAACAGCTAAAAGCCCTACTGCTTCAAAATTCTAGCGCCTCCAATCCGATCGCTTGGAGTTTTGCAAGACATCTTAACGATCCCACCCATGCCCAGCGCCGCCAACAACAACGAGGCATCACCAACACCATGATTACGATCACCCTGACCCACGGCAAACCAGACCACAATCACGGAGCCATTCGCTATACCCTCACCGATCGCATTCTGCGCCATAGTCCCTACCAAAAATTCACCGATACCCTCCGAGGTCTGACCGTTGTTGCCTATCCTCATCCTTACCAACTCTATGTCGCAACGACCTACTGGAACCACACAATTCGATCGCACCGTTCCGCAAAAGCCTAAGCGGAATACACCCGTACCTCCGACCACAAACGCTGTCCCAATTGCTCCCGTGCCATTTCTAACTCATAACGCCCCTGGAGATTCATCCAAAATTGCGCCTCCATCTCAAAAAATCGTCCTAGACGCAATGCCAAATCCGCCGTCATCGGTCGGGCTTGTCCTAATACTGCTTCGATGTCTAGCAAAGATACTGCCAACGATCGGGCTAAATCTTCACCCGTTAAATCCATTGGTTTCAGGAAATCTTCTAACAGGATCTCCCCTGGATGAATGGGTGGAAAATCACGAGCCATACTTTTCTCCTTAGTGATAGTCAACAATTTCAACATCTGAAGCAGCGCCATCCTTCCAACTAAAACAGATGCGCCATTGCTCATTAATGCGAATGCTGTATTGCCCCTGACGATCGCCACTCAATACTTCCAATCGATTACCGGGAGGGATTCGTAGAGTATCCAAAACCGTCGCAGCATGAATCTGTTCTAGTTTTCGAGCAGCGATTCTTTGAATACTTTGAGGAAGTTTGCGTGAAAAATTCCCGCGAAAGAGCCTTTCCGTTTCCTTGCACTTAAATGAAGTGATCACAGTTTAACCTACTCTCTCACCTCTCATCTAACCATGATTATTCATCAACTTTCCCTTTTTGACCAGCCCATCCCCGCCCCAACCCCTAGAGCCACCCTCATCCCGATCGAAACCTGCGACACTCGCCGGGCCGCCCAACTCCTCCAAGTCCATCGCACCACCCTCGATCGCATCCGCCGCCAAGGACAATCCTCCTACCATAAATCCCCCTGGATTGCCCTTCTTCAAAACGATCGCCAATGGCAAGTTTGCTATCAAATCGCCTAAATCCGCTCTGTTATTTACCCTTACTCACCCATTTTTCAAGATGACTACCCCCAACTTCTACAACGGATCCATCATCAACAGCTACGAGTCTACCCTGTGGGAATTGCTAGAACTTGTGCTGCAAAAGATTAAGCCCCATTATCGCTGCTGTCCCCAAATTTCCTTGGAACTTATGTGTGCCCGCAATCAATATATTGAAGATAGCGACCTATGGCGATTTTGGGTCAGTTCTAAAGTCGATTTTGCCATTCTCGATCGTAGTCCGGGAACGGATGGAAAAGCGAAATTAGCGATCGAATGTCAGTCCCACTATCATGATGATCCCGATCAGCAAAGTAACGATCGGAAAAAGGCACAACTTCTGGCTTGGGCGGGGATTCCACTCCTGTATATTCGCTCCCTTGATCAGGACTACCGTTACTACCGTTTTTATACTTCCAACTGTAGTCATGACCTCTGCTATAACCTGATCACCCAGTCCCCCCAAACTGAACTCCAACAACTCCTTCAGGATTTACTCACTTCTCCTGAGTCCAGTAACGGGTTAATGCCCCCTGCACAGGCTGCCTGAATAGGAGCCAAAATAACCCAGTGGAACCAAAGCAAACTCCTTTACCTGCTCGTCTAAAAATTCTAGTAATACTGTTTGTAGCTCTTCCTGAGTCAAAAGACCACTGCTCATGCTGTTACCTACTTCCTACTTCTACCTAACCATGATTATTCATCAACTTTTCCTTTTTGACCAGTATCACGACATTTTTCAGGCCTATAAATCCAATAGAATCCGCAGTCGATCCTCTACTTGAGCCAGAGTAGTCGTTGAAACAGAGCCTAAACAGGTTTCCAAGCGATCTACAGAAAGCGATCGAATATCCTCACACTTGATAAAACTCCGCAAGTTTAGCCCGCCTTCGGGAGGTT
>DALYGI010000522.1:0-2137 GCA_031971595.1 Prochlorotrichaceae cyanobacterium CTOTU29312 | reverse complement strand
AATTATGAATTATTAATTATTTAGATTAGCCAAGCGATCGTTGCTAAAATGCCACTAATAAAATGGAACTTGACCGCCACAAATTTCGATCGACTCACCACCTCAGGACGATCGTAATGTTCCTGCACAAATCGACAGAGTTCAATCCCTGAAAAAAGGCCTAACCCACTAATTAATAAGACCCAGGGAAATACTCTTATCCCAATTCCCAACAGAATCAGCCCATAGCTAACCCCCACAATCCAGGGCAACAGAGCAACCCCCCGCTCAATTCCCAACCGAACGATCGGCGATCGTTTTCCCGCCTGAAGATCATCTTCTACCTGATGGAAATGGGAACAAAAGAGAATCAAACTGGTAGTAATGCCCAGAATTACCCCCGCTAACTGACTCTCCAGACTCCAACTTTGAGTTTGGCTATAGTACACCGCCCCAACCCCCAGGGGGCCAAAAGCAAAAAAGCAAAGCACCTCCCCCAAACCCTGATACCCCAACCGAAAAGGCGGCCCCTGGTAGGCATATCCCAACAGACAACAGCCTAAAATCAGCCCCAGCACCATCGGATCCCGTTGTATCCAACTAATCCCCAAAATTTCCCCAATGCCCACCACCAAACACAAATTGCCAATCCAAAACACCAAAGTCTTCCGTTGGGTTAAATTTACCAAAGAATGATGCTTATTACGATCGATTCCCGTCTCCGAATCAAACACATCATTACTAATATTTTCCCAAGCCAAAATTAAAATCGCCGCACTCAAAAACAGCCCAAAAATTAAAACATTAATCCGCCCCATCGCCTCATAGGCCAGCGCCGTCCCCCAGAAAATAGGCATAATCGCCACCGTATACATAGGCGGCTTAATCGCAGCCATCCACAGCCTAAACCGATCCGAAACGATCGTTGTTGGGGATACATCTACAGAAGTCATTATAGTTTTGAATTTTGAGTTTTGAGTTTTGAATTAGGGAACAGGTTATAGGGAATAGGGAATAGGTTATAGGGAATAGGTTATAGGGAATAGGTTAGAGATTTAAATTTTGAGGTAGGGGAACAGGGAACAGGTTATAGGTTACAGGTTATAGGTTACAGGTTATAGGTTATAGGTTACAGATTAAGTTTTGAGGTAGGGGCCGGGTTTCCCGACCCCCAATTTCCCATTCGCAGGGAACAGGCTTAGAGTTTCAAAACTTGAGCCAACTCAGCACTCAAAACTCAAAACTCAACACTCAAAACTCATCCCTATTCCCTAACCCCCAACTCCTAACCAGGATTACTAGCTGCTGCTGCCCGTGCTGCCGTCGCCTCGTCGGGATGAATCCCTAACCGGGTTAGGTTGATGCGGCCTTTATTGTCAATTTCCCGCACTTTCACCACCACCTGATCGCCCACGGTGACCTCATCCTCCACTTTCCCGACGCGATAATCCGCTAACTGGGAAATGTGAATCATGCCCTCTTTGCCGGGTAGGAACTCCACAAAAGCGCCGATCGGGATAATACGGGTCACTCGGCCGTAGTACACGTCCCCAGCGTTCAGTTTCTTCGTCATCCCTTCGATCATCATGCGGGCACGGTTAGCACGGGCAGAATCCGAAGAGGAAACTGTCACTAAGCCATCGTCCGCAATATCCACCCGGGCCCCGGTTTGCTCCGTAATGCCCTTGATGGTTTTGCCGCCTGGCCCAATGACCATGCCAATCAGGTCTGGGTCGATGCGGAAGGTGATTAAACGAGGAGCATGGGGAGACAGTTCCAAACGGGGTTTATCTAGGGTGCCTAGCATCCGCTCCAGAATGTGCAGCCGGGCCGGACGGGCCTGTTTAATGGCATCCGCAATCACCTTGATGGACAAGCCTTGAATTTTCATGTCCATTTGCAGAGCGGTAATCCCCGTATCGGTGCCCGCTACCTTAAAGTCCATGTCTCCCAGAAAATCCTCTAAGCCTTGGATGTCCGTGAGAATCCGCACCTGATCCCCTTCGCGGATTAGCCCCATGGCTGCACCACTGACAGGTTTTTGGATGGGAACCCCCGCATCCATCAGCGCCAGGGTAGACCCGCACACGGAACCCATGGAGGTGGAGCCGTCGGAGGACATAATTTCGGAAACCACCCGAATCACGTAGGGGAAGGC
>DALYGI010000521.1:0-2161 GCA_031971595.1 Prochlorotrichaceae cyanobacterium CTOTU29312 | reverse complement strand
TTGCAGGCTGGGATCGGCTCTGTGTAGGAGTTTTCGCCTTAAGTTGATACCCGGGAAATCCAACAATCTATAAAGAAACCAATAATCACGATCGACTTGTTGAGGTTCAGCACACATCACGATCGAGTATTGCCTTCAATAGAGTGTCTCAACTCTCCACAAAAGGTGTTCCCCACAAGCTCCAGTTTTCCCGATTAAAGGGCGATCGCCATCGCTGAATACAATGCAGTTCTAACCGCTGGCGGGCTTTGGGTTGGGTGGGAACTCCCCGCAAAAAAGTAATACCGATCTGGGTTTCTTGTTGGTGGGTGTAGTGGGCTTGGCGATAGTGACTGAGATAGCGTTTACAGTCATGTTCACCTTTCCACCGCTGATGGGAGCGCACGGTTTCTCCGATATACAAGAGGAGAGGCTGTTGATCCTTAGACTGTTGGTAATCAATGACAAAATAGAGCGCAGCATCTCCACTATCCGCCACTTTCCAGCGCCAGAAATTGATATTTTGGGGGGGCAATTGGAAGGGGTCTAAACGATCGGGATCAATGCTGGAATTACTGTAGGAAAATGCTGAGGGTTCAGGGGCAAATAAGGTTTGTTGTTGAAGAAGAGGCTCCGATCGCACCTGTTGCTGAAAAGTGGCGACCCGCTTTTTCCAATCTTGCAGGGCCGTTAGGGAAATGGTGCAGGGGGAAAGGGCTGTCCAGGTGTCTAAAGCGCGAGCTTCACTGACTGAAAAGAGGGAGAGTTGGCTGTGGGTAGAGGAATTGTGGGTAGGGGAATCTTCCATGCCTAATTCTTACTAACTTTGGGCGAGGCGACGGCGACGGGAGAGGCGATCGTTTTCCGTAATGCTGATAATATCGCCTTCGCTACTTTCCCGCGCTACACGAATCAGGAGAGCGGCGGTGAGCAGACTGGAAATCATCGAATTTCCGCCATAGCTAAACAGAGGCAGGGGTAAGCCCGTAGTGGGCAGGGCTCCCGTGGCTACGCCGATGTTAATGAGGGATTGACCCACTAATAAAATCACCGCACCGATCGCAATGAGTTGATGAATTTTCCGGGGCGATCGGAGGGCGATCGCTAGGCCAATGGCGCTATAAATTCCCAGAAAAATTAACAGACAAACGCTGCCCACAAACCCAAATTCCTCAGCAAAAACCGCAAAAATAAAGTCCGTATGTTGAATGGGCAAATAAAATAATTTCTGTTGAGATAACCCGTAACCCGTGCCCCAGGTATCCCCAGAGCCGATCGCCATTA
The DNA here is from genome assembly GCA_031971595.1 of Prochlorotrichaceae cyanobacterium CTOTU29312. Taxonomy (GTDB): domain Bacteria; phylum Cyanobacteriota; class Cyanobacteriia; order Prochlorotrichales; family Prochlorotrichaceae; genus JBEAPM01. Next base: position 898 of record DALYGI010000521.1, on the reverse strand, counting down.
AACTTTGGGTAAGTTGATAGCCATCTCCCCGTTCCTCTTTCCAAGGATTTAAAAACGAGAGAATGCGGCGTAATTGATATTCATTGTGACTAATACTAATTACCGCAGTCATCACCCCCGCACAGGCCGTACCCAAAAGCTGACCATAGGGCAACCCTCCAGCCAGCGCAATTAGCCACAGCAAAATGCCTGTTAAACCCGCTGTACTCAGGTTAGGTTGTAAAAGAATAGCCCCCATCACCGCCACAAAAATCCCCAACCACAGAAGCCGGGTACTCCAGCGCAAATGAGGCCACTGGCTAAACACCCAAGCTCCCTGAAGGATTAGAAAAGGCTTAATGAGTTCCGAAGGTTGCAGAGGAATGGGGCCAATATAGAGCCAGCGGGTTGCCCCGTTTACAGTGGTACCCAGACCAGGCAAGAGCGTTAAAAAAATCAGCCCCAAAAAGACCAAACAGCCCCAAGGTGCAACCCCAATCAGTTTTCGTAAACTGGTGTGATTGATAGCATTAAAAGCCAGCAGAGCAAAGAAAAGCCAGATTGCTTGGCGTTTCACATAATAGAGTCCATCCCCCAAGTCTGCCTCTGCCACCGCATAGGAAGAAGAGAGCAACACCATTAAACCAAACACCGCCCAAGCGATCGTCAGCCAACGCAAAATACGAGCCAGAGAAGACCACTGCTCTGTATCAGGATCGAGGAGAGGGATGCAATAGCGGAGGGGGAGCATTTTGGGGGAGATAGGGGACAGGTTACAGGGGACAGGTTACAGGTTTGAGTTTTGAGTTTTGAGTTTTGAGTTTTGAGTTTTGAGTTTTGAATTAGGTGCCAAGATCCCAGGTCTCTGGGGACATAGCATCAAGAGATTGGGCTTCGTTCTACAAGAAACCGGGGATCT
>DALYGI010000520.1:0-2204 GCA_031971595.1 Prochlorotrichaceae cyanobacterium CTOTU29312 | reverse complement strand
TGCAATAGTACGTCTTAGATGTACCTTAACCTTTCAGCCCACTAAAGCCTTAGAGTGCTTTGGTGGGTTGTCTTTTTGGAGTAATTTTAAAAATTCAATGAAGACCTCAAGCAAAAAACAGCTTTTTTCTTAAAGATTGTATGAAGAGACGAGGTTCTCATTGCGGTCTCTCCCTTGGCCTAGTCATAATGCTGAATATGGAGGACATCAAACCTCGCAGCCCATGATACCTAAGGGATTTCCAGACGTGAACAAACTGTTTTCTGCTTTCCTCTCCATTGCCGGTACCACTGCCGCGATTGCTCTCACCGCCTCCGCCTCCCAGGCCGCTAGCTTTACCGTTAGTGGAGTTACGGGAAATATTCTGGGGAACTCTTGCCCTACCAACATCTGTACTACTTTACAAAAAGCAGGCTATACCGTTAGCGGTGGAGGGACTTTGGATCCTGCGGCCAATAAGAAAAATCGTTATCTCATTCCAGGTAGTGATAATAAAACGGCTTTTGACCCGGTGAATAACGCTTACAAAATTCAATCTTATAACGTGACGAGCAGGATTGATGATCCTGTTGGTGCAATTAACCCGATTATGGTAAGCAATCTTTCTGGAACGTTCTCTTTCCTATGGGGCTCTGTCGATAACTATAATAAAGTTGAATTCTTTAAGGGCGATCAACTGGTGTCTACAATTACAGGAACCAATCTAGCAACTGCCCTATCCCCGTTAGTGCCAGCCTCCCCAAATTCTGCGGGGAACTACAACTTTGATGCTTTTGTTAAATTCACCGGTGACTTCACCGGCGCAAAACTGAGCGTCTTTAAGCCCACAAATACCGCGACTCAAATTGCCTTTGAAGTTGCCGCTGCTTCTGTTCCTGAAGCCAGTGGTGTTTCTACCCTGTTGGCGATCGGAGCCGTGCTAGGTGGGGTTGCCCTCAAGACTCGTTTACAATAAGCCGAGAAATCACCTTAGGTTTGATCTGGACATTAGTATCAGTGTTAAAATTAGCCCAAGATCTTCTAGGAGGTCTTGGGTTTCTTATTGACTCAAGTATGAACAATGACCTTATTTCCATCATTCTAAATACCTATAACAGTGAACGCTTTATTGGCGAAACTATTCAATCTGTTCTAGACCAAACCTATACCAATTTTGAACTTTTAGTGATTGATGATGGTTCTCAAGATCAAACCTTGAAGATCATCTCACAGATCCAGGACGATCGCCTTCAAGTTCATGCCTACCCTAACGGGGGCATTGCCACCAGCCGTAATCGAGGGTTGGCTCATGCTAGTGGCGAATACATCGCCTACCTGGATCATGACGATCTCTGGACTCCCCAGAAATTAGAACACCAATGGCAATGTTTACAAGCTTCCCCAGAAGCCAGCTTCGTATACAGTTGGGTGATTATGATCAACGAGGGTGGTCGTCTGATCCGTCACTTAGCCCCCGTTCAGTACACCGGGAACATTTATCTAAAAATTTTAGCGCAAAATTTTGTGATGACCGCATCTAATCCTTTAATACGACGCACTAGTCTAATAGAAATCGGGGGATTTGATGAAGAAATTTATGGAACCGATGATTGGGATTTATTTATCCGTTTGGCTAAGGATCATCCCGTAGTGTTGAGTCCCTATTATGATCTATTATACCGGGTTGTTGCCGGTTCAGGATCAGCCAAAATTGTCCAAATGGAAAAAGGATGTTTACAGGTTATCGAAAAAGCCTTTGCCGATACGCCGCCTCACTTTGATAGGATTAAAAAACGATCGTTAGGTGTCAACTATCAGTATTTTTGTATAAGAACACTCCAAGAACCAGAAAATCGTAGGAGTGTTATGACCGCACTCCAGTATCTCAAAATTTCAGCACAATATGCTCCTGAACTGTGGAAAGGTATTGTGCCCAAACTTAAAATTTATCTGAGAATGGTGCTAATATTAATCTTACCCATTCCCTGGGCTCGGCAATGTATGGCAATTCTAGCTCGGATGACCCATGAAATCTAATTTTTCTCGTCAACCTAAAATTAGCTTTTTCTTTCGTGCCCTTACCGGAGGTGGCGCGGAACGGGTTACAGCGAATTTGGCTCAAGGGTTTGCAGATCGGGGGTATACGGTGGATTTGGTGTTAACTTCCCCCTCTGGCTTATATCTAGAGCAAATGTCCCCGGAGATTCGGGTGGTGGATCTCAATA
>DALYGI010000519.1:0-2228 GCA_031971595.1 Prochlorotrichaceae cyanobacterium CTOTU29312 | reverse complement strand
CTAGCCTTCTTATTGATCTAGATCAGGTTCAGGGACTTCATGTTTTAACAAAACTGGAGTTCCTAATCGATCGCTTTGTGAGTGGCTGCAAATTTTAGAAAAACAGGGTAGCCGAATGCCTGCCCAAGAACTGGCAAACCTTAGAAAAATATTGGACTGTTAATGTTCAGAATGTTTCTCAAATAACGTTGGGTCAAAACAATGGAATTCCGCATCTCCGACACCTTCACCGACAGCCTCTCTAAGCTGACTTCTCAGGAACAGAAAGCAGTCAAGACCACCGCCTTTGACCTGCAACTGAATCCTGCTGCTCCAGGATTGCAATTCCATAAACTCAGTAAAGGTAAGGATCCCAACTTCTCTTCTATCCGAGTGAATTTAGATCTCAGGATCATTGTCCATCGAACTCAGAACAATCTGCTCCTGTGCTACGTTGACCACCACGAAGATGCCTACGCCTGGGCAGAGCGGCGCAAGATAGAAACCCATCCCACCACCGGGGCTGCTCAGTTAGTGGAAGTGCGGGAAACGGTTCAAGAGATAGTCATCCAAAAGACGATCGCTCCCCCTCTCTTTGCTCATATCCCAGAAGATGAACTACTCAGTTATGGTGTGCCCCCGGAATGGTTGCCAGATGTTCAGAAGGCGACAGAGGAAACAGTTTTAGACGTTGCAAGTCATCTTCCCCAAGAAGCGGCGGAAGCCCTGCTGAATCTTGCTATAGGTCAGAAGCCCCCGATCGTCCCGATCGTTGATGTGAATGGGGATGCCTTTAATCATCCTGATGCTCAACGGCGTTTCCGGTTTATGGGCACTCGTTCTGAGTTGGAACTTGCCCTAGAGTATCCCTGGGAGAAATGGACAGTGTTCCTGCACCCGGCCCAACGGGAATTAGTAGAGCGCAAATACAGCGGAGCCGTGCGGGTGTCGGGGTCTGCCGGGACGGGTAAAACGATCGTGGCCTTGCATCGGGCTGTCCACCTGGCGCGACTTTATCCAAAAGCTCAAGTTCTGATTACGACCTTCTCTCCTGCCCTGGCGAATGCCTTGATGTTCAAGCTCAGTCGGTTAGTGGAGATGCCAATATCTGATCAAGGTCATCCCGAACATCCCCCCTTACCCCTTCTGGGTCAGTTCATGGATGAGACAGTGCCAGAAGTAGGGGGACGGATCCATGTTCATGCCATTCAAGACTTAGCCCATTCCTTCTATGTCCAAGCCTATGGTTTGCAAGCAACGGGTGAGCCAACGATCGCTACCCCAGAACAAATCCGCACCATTTTAATGGAAGCCGTTGAATCGAGTCTGTTCACCCCTGCGTTCCTCTGGTCAGAGTGGGAAGATGTGGTAGACGCATGGCAACTGAGAACCTGGGATGATTACCGCAAAGTACAGCGTTTGGGGCGGAAGACCCGATTAGGGCCGAAGCAACGGGAAAACCTCTGGTCAATCTTTGAACAAGCTCTAGCCAAACTGAAAGCCAAGGGTTTAATTACCTGGTCACAACTCTTCCAAACCGTCACAGACCAAATAGAAAAAGCGGGATCCCCCTTCAACTTTGTGGTGGCAGATGAAGCTCAAGATCTGGGCATTGCAGAACTGCGGTTTTTAGCAGCCCTAGGGAAACAGCGTAAGGATGGACTATTCTTCACGGGTGACTTAGGGCAGCGCATCTTCCAACAACCCTTTTCCTGGAAAGCCGTAGGGGTCAATATTCAAGGACGATCCCACACCCTCAAGATTAATTACCGCACCTCTCAACAAATCCGACAGCAAGCCGATCGCCTGTTGCCCCAGACCATCAATGATGTAGATGGCATTACAGACGATCGCCGGGGCACGGTTTCCGTATTCAACGGCCCGCCGCCCGTGATTAACCCAGCTGAAGACCCAGATGAAGAGAGAGACATCGTAGCTACCTGGATTCAGAATCGCCTCAAGGCGGGTATTGCCCCCGATGAGATTGGGGTATTTGTGCGCTCAACGGAGCAACTACCAAGGGCGATGATGGCGGTGCAGCAAGCTAAACAACAAGCCACTCAGTTAGACGATCGCATGGCAGTGATGCCGGGGACGATCGCCGTGTCCACGATGCACTTGGCTAAAGGTTTGGAATTTAGGGCAGTAGCAGTTATGGCCTGCGATGACGATGTTCTGCCCTTGGAGGAACGCTTAACCAGTATTGGTGATGAGGCAGACCTAGAGGAGGTTTATAACACTGAACGCCA
>DALYGI010000518.1:0-2231 GCA_031971595.1 Prochlorotrichaceae cyanobacterium CTOTU29312 | reverse complement strand
GCGAATCAGTCAAAATCTCAATCTAAGTCTTTCTGGTCGGTACTGGGTACCAAAACCCAAGCCTTAAAACAGGGGTCTAAGGGTGCCATTGAGGGAACCACCAAAGCGATCGGATCCATGACCAGTAGTGCGGGGCAACGGGTGGGCGATGTGTTGGACATGACCACCAAAGCAACCACCAAAGCGACCCAGGCTGTTGGTCAGACCGTTGGGAATGTGGTGGGGGAGACGGGAAAAGTCCTAGAAACCAGTTTGACCAATGCCACCCAAGTGGTGGGGGAAACCCTAGGCTCAACTCAAAAGCTGGTTAGCGAAACGGTGGCGGGAACGGGGCAAGCGATCGGCTCGGCGGTGAAAGGCACGGGGCAAACCGTGGGACAAACCTTTCAGTACACCACCCAATGGACAGGACAGTTTATTGAGAAGATCGATCGTAATCCTGCCCTGGAGAAACTGACCCAGGCCCTTAATCTGGAGTGGCTGATCCCCATTCTCAATAACGTAGACACTCAGGGGGTTCTGGAAACGGTTCAAGAGTTAAAAAATCGCTACCCAGAAGACACTCCGGGGGAAATTGCCCATCGCTTAATTCAAAAGAAGGTCTTACTGGTGGGCGGTATGGGATTTGTCAGCAGCTTAGTTCCTGGGGTTTCTACCGCTTTATTTAGTGTGGACATGGCTGGTCTGGTCTTGTCCCAGGCGGAATTAGGGTATCAAATTGCGGCGGTCTATGGTTTGGATGTGTCGGATCCGGCCCGCAAGGGGGAAGTGTTAGCCATTTTTGGGGCTGCCATGGGAACAAACTTTGCCCTCAAGACCGGACTCAAATTTGCGTTACAAACGGTACCGATCGCGGGGAGTGTGGTGGGGGCAAGCACCAATGCCATGGCCCTCTATGCCGTGGGTTACGCAGCCTGTCGGTTTTACGAAGGCCAAGGACAGGCTCTCCTGTCGGGAACTGCGGCCCAAGCGGCCCTAGACTCTGGGAGTGACTACCTGGAGGCGGCCCAGCAACAGCAAATCCTGGTGGATCAAATTATTGCCGAGATGGTCAGAGCTAGCCTTCCCGATCGCTCTTGGGAGGAGATTTTGCCCGCACTGGAACCCTATCATTTAAGTGAGGCATCCCTAGGGACGATCGAATCTCACTTGAAAAATCCGATTCCCCTTGCGGATCTCATCGGATCTGTCAATGTTGATTATGGTTTGGTGGCCCTGGCGGTTTGTCAAGGGATTGCCGATGCGGATCAAACTATTACCCCTGCGGAAGAGGCTATTCTCCAAACCCTAAAGGCTCAATTTCAGCCGGTCTAACTTAAAAATTGGCTTAAAAAAATTGGCTTAAAAACTTGGGCTTTAAGATCTAGCTTAAAGATCTAGTTTCACATTTAAAACTGGACTTTAATTAAGGAAATATCATCTGGAAAAACAGAATGATTATTTTCTCGAATTAAACACTCTTGAATGGTGCTTAAACTGGGCAAACTTTCAGCATGGAGCGATCGTAAGAGTTCAATAAATCGAGCCAGACCCCAGATTTCTCCATTGGGTTGAGGGAGTTCATACACACCGTCACTAAAAATATAGAGGCAACTACCAGGCTGAATGATTTGTTCCGCATCCGTATATTGAGAATCGGAAAATAAACCAATGGGAATGCCACGAGTGCGTAGGGATTCAATTTCAATGCTCTGGGGAGTACAAAGGGTTGGAGTGGGTGAAACTAAAAGTGCAGGAGGATGGCCACCGCTGGCATAGATTAATTTGTGAGATTTAGGGTTATAAACCCCATACCATAGGGTAAAGTATCGATCGCCTTGCCCCCCCATCTGAAAAATACGATTGAGGGCATTCAAAATTTGAACCGGTTGGCGAAAATCTACATCACTTAAAGAGCGCGATCGGAGTAGATTTAAAATAGAAACCGAAGGTAATGCAGCACTTAAACCATGACCCGACACATCCAAGAGAAATAAGACCAACTCCCCAGACTCTAGCCAGTAATAATCAAAACAGTCTCCCCCTAGTTGCCGGGAGGGGATAAAGGTTGTTTGAATTTGAATCGGAAATTCTAAGGAATGGGGAAGCAAGGATTGAACATATTCACTGGCCTCGGCTAATTCAGACTCTAATAATCGCTTTTGCTGTTGCAGATCGTTCGTGAGTTGATGAATGCGTAAACCGGCCCGAATGCGGGCGTGCAATTCTGTAATTTCAATGGGTTTCGGTAA
>DALYGI010000517.1:0-2243 GCA_031971595.1 Prochlorotrichaceae cyanobacterium CTOTU29312 | reverse complement strand
GTACCGACGGTTTTAAGCACCATTAAAAGTATTCAAGAAACCTGTTCCGGGATAAATCCAGGATTCCTGCCCAATAACCGGCAGAAGCTCAAGGACTTAGAAGCCTTAATTGTAGGTTTAGAGCAAAAAATGCAGAATGGCTTTCCCATTTTAGCCAGTCTGGCCAACGTCTATGGCGCTGTTGCGGCCCAGGTTAAAGTAGCGGGAGCCTTAGCAGATAAAAATGCGGAATTGCTGGGATTTGTAGATGAGTCGAAATATATTTGTGTATTTTTAATGCAATTTCCAGGGGAAATGGAGCGGCGATATATTGAGGTTGATAAAGGACTCTCAGATTTACCGCCCGTGGATAGCGTGGAACTAGGAGAAGCACAGGCCATTATCAAGCAAATTGGAACGAGTTTAGATCGCTTAAAGCAGTTAAAATTTGAAGCTCAGGATTCAAACTCTGTTTTCGCTGCAAAAGATGCCAGCCGACAATTGATTAAAGATATTGCATCGAGCTACGGCAACCTCGATCGTGTTTTATCCAGACTCTTAAAACGAATTATTGAAAACCTGGGTAAAACTCAGTTCTAGTTATGAGCAAGCCCTCAAGCACAAACCCGACAACTATAAAGCCTAGCATAAGCGGAGCTTGGTTTTATTTCATCCCCTGACAGTACAACTTTTATCCCCTGGAGGTACAACTTTCATCCCCTGACGGTTCAACGTTCATCCCTGATCAAACTGGAAGCTAAACATGACCCCAAAACAACAACTTCTCCTGGAAATTGAACAGGCACCGGAGGCAGCGATCGATCTTCTCCTGGATCTGCTTCGATCGCTCAAGCGACTTTTACCAACCTCACCAGAAGAACCGGAGCCTCTACCACCGCCTCTCAACGCCCAACCCCTGGATGTTAAAGAGATTGAAAGAATAGAAGCGGAGTCTGGACTACCCAGTTTTTTTCAAACGCTCAATCGACTTCATGCAGAAATACCCGAATCTGAGTGGGCAAAGATCCCTTCAGACTTATCTATGAACCTTGACTATTATCTCTACGGTGGACTAAAAGATGAGGAAGAAGAAGATTTTTGTTGATACTGGTTACTGGGTTGCAGTTAGTAATCCTCAAGATGCATTACACGAGCAAGCAATGGTCTGGAGCCAACGGATCGTATCACAAAACTTAATCACAAGTGAAATGGTGCTGAATGAATTTCTTGATGGTTGCTCTCGTCAGGGATACCCTTTGCGACAGATTGGTGTTGATCTGATTATCGACATTCTTAACAACCCAATACTTGAGATTGTGCCGCAAACCTCTGAGCTTTTCCTGTCAGCTTTCCAACTCTATCGTAATCGGCTGGATAAGAGATGGAGTCATACGGATTGTTCATCGTTTTACATTATGAGAAAGCTGGGAATTCGGGAAGCTCTTGCTCATGACAAACACTTTGAGCAAGCAGGATTTGTTGCGCTGTTAAGAGGGTAAAGGTATGACTAAGGAAGACATAGATAACGCATTTTTAGACCCAGAAGAAGAGTACAAAGCACTGCTGCGGAGTTTGCGGCGACGGCGGGGGTTTGGGTTGCTGTTTGTGCGCTGTAACCCCGTGATGGGGCGGGAATTAGTGGCAAAAGTGAAGCGAGATCTGCCCCAGAAGCAAACCGAATTTCTGGACTTGGACGCAGAAATCCCAGGGGGACAGTTTTACGGACTGGTGGAAACCTTCTTGAGCGAAAAGCCCGACACCGACGTGCTATTTGTGCAGGGGGTCGAGCATTCCCTCTTTGCCTACGAAGAAACCAAACAGTTAGCCGGGTGGAGTCCCGCCAAATTGCGGAACTATAGCTGGGAAGGCGTGCCCCCCGTGTTAGTGAACCTGAACCTCCAAAGAGATCGTTTCCGGGATAACTTTCCCAAAACCTGCCTGGTGTTCCTCATTCGGGAGTTCACCCTCAAATACCTCATTCGCCGCGCTCCCGACTTCTTCGACTGGCGATCGGGTTTGTTCCAGTTTCCCATTGACAAACAAAAGTTAGAGCAAGAATCTACCCGCCTTTGGTTCGATGGCAGCATCAAAAAGTATCAAAGCTGGACTCCAGAACAGCGTTTAGCACGGGTTGTGGAACTGAAAGAGTTAATTACAGAGCCTCAACAAAGCTCCGATCGCATTGCTGACTTAGCGTTTGAGTTAGGCAATCTTTTCGACGAAAATCAACAGCACGAAGAAGCGATCGTCAGTTACGATCGTGC
>DALYGI010000516.1:0-2262 GCA_031971595.1 Prochlorotrichaceae cyanobacterium CTOTU29312 | reverse complement strand
ATTACCACTGACAATAACTTCAAATAAATCCGTATTAATGCGATAGGTTCCCGCCGTGAGAATACCTAATTGTCGTCCTTTTTCTCCCCCTTGAGTTAAAAACTTTCGAGCATTTTGAAAGTCATCACAATCAATTTGTTTTGCCAAAATGCGATCGGGAGGAATGGTTTTACCATCACTGGCTAACACTAACCCAATTTCCCCTTGGGGCACCATCACCACCGAAGCTTTGCGGACATTATACTGCCAAGCAAAGAAGCCAAAATGCCAACCCGGTGCTAAGGTATCTGCCTGTAAACCCGCTTCCCCATTGAGGGCAATTAAGCGGCCGGGGGGTAAACTGCGACCGGAAAATTTTCGGGTCACAATTCCCACTTCTCGCTCACCAATCACCACTAAACCCGTAATCTGACTAATAAAAAAGCCCGTCAGCCCTGCAAAGACCGCAAACCCTACTAACAGCGGCAAAGCAGAGACCTGCATTAATTCCAGTTCTGGTTCTGGTTCTAAGTCTAATTCTGGTGATGGAGCGGGGTCTGGATCTAAGGTTTGAGTTAAGGTTGAATCTACGGGTGAATTTATTTGTGGATTTGTTTGTGAATTCGTCTCAGGGTTTTGAAGAAGCTGAAAAGCGTTAGGGACAGTCACCTTCTGAGGAGCAACAAACTCGGTCGCCGTATCTCGATCGTTTTGAGGGGATGTGAGGGACTGAGCTAAAACGGGGTATCAACTTAAGGTGAAAACTCCTACGAAGAGAGCGTTTGAGCCCGCAAGGGTTTCAGCCGATCTACCAGTCCATTTTATTCCGCCTTACGTTGGTAGCCCTAAAACGGGGGGTGCAACGGTGGCAACGGTTAAAGCAGTACAGCTTGATAACACAGATAACCATAACCGACGACTCAGAGCCCAAGGCGATCGAAGCACACCTGATCGAGGCATATCCAACTGAAGCATATCCAACCTGAGCATATCTAATCTCCTCGCGGGAGCCAGAAGGGATAATGCGATTCTAAAAGCAAGCTCTGTGATTGTCAGGATCCGCTTAAATACCTTTAGATATTTTTAAGCTCCCCTCACTTCTTCTGAAAAGGAAGGGGAGTCCATGCTAGTCTCTCAAAGACCGCTGCTATCAGATACCTGATCCGTCTAAAAAGGCATGGATTTCTCGATTTTGTAACGTACAGACCGCTTGATATTCCGCTTGGTAGTCGGACTTGACCGCTGAACCACGACCAACTCCGGCTAACACGGGGATAGTTTGGGATTGTTGTAAATCTTCCACCCGCTTTTCTAACTGCTCAATCCGATCGAGGAGCATCCGAATCACCTTGGCCTCCGAATCCGGTAAATGATTGTGATCCAAAGGATCAATCTTCACCCCCGATCGATAGACCACTCGCCCCGGAATGCCCACCACGGTACAGTCGGCAGGAACATCCCGCAACACCACCGAGCCCGCCCCAATGCGTACCCGATCGCCAATGTTCAGGTTTCCTAAAACCTTGGCCCCGGCCCCAACTACCACATCGTCCCCCAGCGTCGGATGGCGTTTACCACTTTCCTTACCTGTTCCCCCCAAAGTCACCCCCTGATAAATCAGGCAGTAATCCCCTAGGATCGCCGTTTCACCAATAACCACCCCCATGCCGTGATCAATAAAGATCCCTTTGCCAATTTGGGCTCCGGGATGAATTTCGATCCCCGTTAAAAAGCGGGCCAGGTGGGAAATGAAGCGAGGAATGAAGGGCAGTTTACAGGTGTAGAGAAAATGGGCAAACCGATGGAAGACGATCGCCTGGAAGCCTGGATAGCAGAATAAAACTTCTAACCCGCTACGGGCAGCGGGATCGCGCTCAAAAATAATACGGAAGTCACTGATTAAGGTTGTCAGCACGGGGATCAGGTCGAGGACAAAAAACTTCAACCCTATCCTAGCGGTTCTCTGAACCCACAACCAATGAACTTCGATCGGTTAGCCGATCAGATCGGGACAATGCCGCAGGGGATAAAGCTTGTGGTAGTAGGTGAGGATTTGTTGGAGGAAGGGGCGATCGGTTTCAAAGAAGGGCTGATCGGGGGCTAGCACAATCCGAATCCCCCCTAATTGGCTCTGGCCATAGTCAAACTGGGGAGAGGTCTGGGGTAAAAGTTCGATCTCCAACCCTGGAAGTTGTTGTAAATGGGCCTGAACTTCCCGATAAACCCCTAGGGGCATCTGCTGAAATTCTAAGGTCAGGGGAAATTGGAGGGGGCTCATAAAAA
>DALYGI010000515.1:0-2271 GCA_031971595.1 Prochlorotrichaceae cyanobacterium CTOTU29312 | reverse complement strand
TCGGGCGGCGGCCATGGCAGATTTTCAAGCTTTTGTGACTCAACTCGCAGCAACCAAGTAGGCAAAATATGGGGAATCGGCTGGCGTTAATTGTGGGGGTGAGCGAGTACGGTGAAGGGTTTGAGCCACTGCCGGGAAGCCTGCGGGATGTGCAGGCGATGGATGCAATTCTCAAAAACGCCGATCGGGGTGCTTTTCAAACCCAAGCCTTAGAAAATTGCGATCGTTCCACACTAGAAGCCAACATCGAACAATTTTTTCGAGGGAAAAGCCCGGACGATGTGCTGCTGTTCTACTTCTCCGGGCATGGTGATTTGGGCAGCGGTGGAATGCTGAACCAGCACTTGCATTTTTGTACCCGCAATACCACCAAACAAGACAAGCGTTTAGTGGAATCCAGCGCCCTCTCTGCCAGTTTTCTGAAACGACAAATGGATTTGAGTAAATCCCGGCAGATTATTGTGATTTTAGATTGCTGCTATAGCGGGGCGATCGGTGATTTGTTGAAAAAAGGCGACGAAGAAATTGACTACGGCGAACTCCAAGCCGAAGGGCGGGTGATTTTAGCCTCTTCCAGTGCGGCAAAGGTTTCACTACAGGCGAAAGATGGGCTTTCTCTTTATACCCGCTACCTCATCGAAGGCATGGAGGGAGCCGCCTATCCGGGACAGGGAGCCTGGATTGCAGCGCGGAGTTTACATGAGTATGCCGATCGCCGTTTTGAAATTGAAAATAAAGGCTATCCACCCAAAATCATTTCCGACGAAACGGGGTATAACCTGCCCCTAGTTCGATCGCCCAAACCCGATCCAAAATTAGAATATCGCAACGTGGTCGATCGTATTTTTCAGGAATTGGATGAAGAGCTAGATTTAGAGTTTACTGGAACGATCGAAGATGAACTAGATCGGGACTGTTTAGAGACTTGGATCGATCGTCTAGGGCTTGATCCAGAAGAAGCTAAAACCATTGAACATCAGGTACAGCAGCCTTATCTTGTCCGGGCAACCCAGCGCCGTAAATATGCAGATTATTATAGGAAAGCCGTCAAAGAGGGAACTTTGCCGACAGATCGCGCCCGCCGCCGTTTAGATGAAATTTACGAAAATCTTTTACTCGGTAAAGCCCAAGCCGATCGTATTGAACAAAAACTATCCCAGGAACTCAATCTAAAGCCAGTTATTCCCCTTACCAAGGATAAGTTAGAAGGAGTCAAAACCCCAACCGAAACTCTGCCCCGCCCTACTCCTGCAAAAGAGCCTGAATGGAACGTGGACAGTGTTCCCCTAGAATCAGAAAAAGACGCAGACTACACTAAACTGCGGGACTTGCTCAAAGCACAAAAGTGGAAAGAAGCCGATCCTGAAACCTATCGACTGATGATCACGATCGTGGGGCGCACAGAAGGTGATTGGTTTAGCTCAGAAGACCTGCTCAATTTTCCCTGCAAAGACCTAAAAACGATCGATCGCTTATGGGTACAGGCAAGCCAAGGGCACTATGGGTTCAGTGTGCAAAAGGAAATCTATGTGCGCTGCGGTGGTACATCAGAAGTTAACTATCCCGGAGATAGAATTTGGAATAAGTATGTTGGGTTAGTAGGCTGGCGTGTGTTAGATTTGTGGAAATTCTATGATGAACTATCCTGGGATGGAGTACATGAACCAGGACATCTTCCTGTTTTAGCGAATAATCATTGGTGGGAGGAGAGTTCAGAGTTTTTTCCATATTTCTTCTCCCGTCTCCAGGCTTGTGAATTATCGTTACAAACCTCACAACTACTAAAAACAGCTAATTCAGAAGTCCAAAACAGCTATGAAGTGACGCTTGATGATGAAATTTGCTACGAAGCGAAAGCAGAAGCAGAAAAACCTCTACAAAAGTACAGGCCAATCGCTGACTCATTTCTTCATGCATTCTCTAGAAGATTAAACTTGTCTAACCAACCAATTGATGAAGTAGTGATTGAGTCTTCTGAAGGGATTGATTACAAGAAATTGCGATATTTACTAAAAACTAAACAATGGAAAGAAGCTGACCAGGAAACTGCTGATCGAATTTTACAAGTTATGGGAAAGAACGGATGGCAATCTGTATTTTATTCAGATTTTCAGGGTATCAACTTAAGGCGAAAACTCCTACACAGAGCCGATCCCAGCCTGCAAGGGTTTCAGCCGATCTACCAGTCCATTTTATTCCACCTTACGTTGGTAGCCTAATTTATGACCGATAAGCAACCCTCGATCGCTTCATAAAGATTTTCTAAGTAGA
>DALYGI010000514.1:0-2274 GCA_031971595.1 Prochlorotrichaceae cyanobacterium CTOTU29312 | reverse complement strand
AAAATTCATTATAAAAGTAAATACTGGCAGCGAAAAGTGGCAAATTTTAGGGGGTCTGGTGTTTATTTTTTTGAGGTGAACTCTCTAAACTTTATACTTTGTACATTATAATACCAGCAGCATATCAGGGTTTTCCGATGTATATAAATTGTCAATACCGATCGTCAGCTTTTAATAACAACCACAAAGGCACAAAGAACACAAAGGTATTCCTGCGGGGGCTTCTGTGTCTTTGTAATGAAATTCCAGGTTATAAAGTCCGCATTTCTAACTAAAACGATCGTTAAAGTGGTATTTTATTAAATTGGTATTTCGTTAAAGTGGTATTTTGTTAAATTGAATTCTACGATGTCACCTCTCCATCTTGCCTTCAGAAACAGTTAAGCCACTGCTAAATTAGCTAAATTAAATTTTAAATTTTACTGCGCCATTTTAAGTTTACATCTCGGATCCGTTGCGCCAGAAGACGGGCTAAATTTTTCATAAATAGGTATCCCAGACGATGATTGGTGTCCAACAAGTGGTGTAATTGGATCCCATCCCACTGAAGCGCCACAACGTTGGTGATGGCCCGCACATCCGCCGAACGCCGCATTTTTTCTAGAAATCCCATTTCCCCAAAGGGTTCCCCCGAATGCAGCACCGTCGCTTCTACTTTTTGACCCGGAGCCAGGATCGGCAGAGACCCAATTACCCCCGGATCCTCCGTCAGTTGGGCTAAGTCCAGGGTAGACACCTCCATTTCAATGCTGACCCACCCCCGCACCAACACGTAAAAATCAGATGCCACATCGGAATCCCGCAGGATTAAATCCCCTGCCTGAAAGCGCACCTCTTGGGCCATGGAGAGTAAAAGTTCTTGATCCTCTGGGGAAATCCCTTGCAGGATGGATAAATTAGAGTATTGGGCTTTCATGGGGATTGTCCTGATCACAAAGGGTAGGGCGCATAGAATTTAACCTCCCTCAGATCCTTCTAGGGCTTCAAGCTTTAACCACGCTTGATGATACCGCCGCAGGCGTTCTAAATCCCGATCGTGAAGGCTAGGGAGCCGCTGAATATCCATATTATCCCGCAGATCCGCGAGTTTGACCTGTCTTGCGAGGGCATTGTGACTAAGACGATCGATATAGGCTTCGTAGGGCTCCTCTGGTCGATGGGTCAAACAATCCAGGGCTGTAAGAATCTCTGGGGCAAAGCCTTCCGCCTCCAGTTGCTCCAGCGTCCATTCGCTATCCTCCACCACATCATGGAGAACCGCCGCAATTTTGGCGGGCCATGAGTCCATCCTCAGCATCAGGGTGAGGGGGTGAAGCACATAGGGCAGACCATTACGCTGGTGTTGATCCCGGTGGGCACTCACGGCAATTTCGATCGCTCGTTGTAAATCTGCCATAGCTAAAAGTGGGAGAAGGGGGCGGGAGAAGGGAGCGGGAAAAGGGGGAGAAAAGCAGGAGAAGCCCCTCAGAACTTCAGAATACCCTAGAGGGGAATAACCTAATAACCTAGAGGGGAATACCCTAGAGGGGAATAACAATGTTAGGATTGCCACAGTCTAAGATTAGGCTAAGGTAGTGAAACCCTTATGGGGAGTTAGAGCTTCCCCCTGGACAACTCCACCTCCCACCCTAAGAAGCGGTTTCAACTCGTGCGTCGTGCTCAGTTGCTAGCCAATTCAGCGTGAATGAAGTTAATAGAAGAAAGGAAAAAAGTATCCATGCAAGAAATTAATAAGTCGATATCCTTTGATGGTCGGGATATTCGGCTCAGGACGGGCCTGCTCGCGCCTCAAGCAGGCGGATGTGTTCTGATTGAAGCCGGAGAAACAGCGGTCATTGTGACGGCAACCCGGGGTACCTCCCGTGAGGGCATCGACTTTTTGCCGTTGGTGGTAGATTACGAGGAGCGTCTGTATGCGGCGGGACGTATTCCGGGCGGGTTTTTACGGCGAGAAGGTCGCCCACCGGAGAAGGCTATTTTAACGGGGCGTTTGATCGATCGTCCCCTGCGTCCCCTCTTCCCCCACTGGATCCGCGAAGAGATTCAGATTGTGGCCACGACGGTTTCTCTGGATGAGCGGGTTCCCCCTGATATTTTGGCGGTGACGGGGGCCTCTTTTGCCACCCTACTGGCCCAAATTCCCTTTTATGGCCCCATGGCGGCGGTGCGGGTTGGTTTAATTGGGGATGATTTTGTGATTAACCCCACCTATCTGGAAATTGAACGGGGTGATCTGGATATGGTGGTGGCTGGCTCCCCTGAAGGGGTGATTAT
>DALYGI010000513.1:0-2297 GCA_031971595.1 Prochlorotrichaceae cyanobacterium CTOTU29312 | reverse complement strand
TAGGCGTAGCCGTGGGTTTGCAGGAAGCTTAAATCAATTTCTGGTTCTGGGGCGGAGGCCGATCGTTTTGGGTGGTGGAGAAGCTGATCCACGTATTTACCGAGAATGTCTGCTTCTAGGTTCACTAAACTTCCCGGTTGCAGATCATTCAGGTTGGTTTGCTCGTAGGTTAGGGGAATGACGGCAATACTAAACTGGGTGCGTTGTTCGTTACAGTCAGCGATCGTTAAGCTGATGCCATTAATGGCAATACTGCCTTTGGGAACCAGATACCGCGCTACGGGACTATGCACGGGCAATTGAAATCGCAATGTCCAAAAGGGAGGGGTAGATTCTGCTTCTTCTAAATAGCCAATGCCGTCGATATGCCCTGTGACAAAATGCCCGCCAATTTTATCGCCTGCTCGGAGGGATGGCTCTAAATTAACGATCGCTTCTTGGCCGGAGGTTTCTAACTGGCTCAGAGTGGTTCGTTGCAAGGTTTCAGGGGAGGTGGCCACAATAAATCCCTCTGGGGTGTACTGCTCCACGGTTAAACAAATGCCATCCACTGCGATGCTGTCCCCTAATTCCACCTGGGGGGCAAAGGCTGGGGGAGAGAGGTAGCGAATGCGGAGATGATAGGGATCTAAAAAGGAAGCCTGACCTAAACTTTGCACTAAGCCAGTGAACATTAGGACACTCCATCAATTGAGGCGGTATGATAAATCTCAGTATGATAACAGTACAATCCTAAGCCCTCTACCGCTACCTGGCCCTATGCTTTCCAGCCCTAACCCCTTCGATCGCCTCTCCACTCTCATTCAGCGGTATCGCTCCCAGGTAGATTATTTAGCCATTCGGCTGGAAGAATCGGAAGGCACTGAAATTTTATTACGGGGCGATCGATTGGAAACCCTGAGCCAAGGGTTAGCCCAAGGGGGGCAGGTGCGGGCCTGCCATCGGGGGGGCTGGGGGTTTGCCAGTTTTAACCAGTTAGAACACCTGGAACAACGCATTGAAGAAGCGATCGGCGCTGCCCACCTGGTGGGTCAGGAAGAAACCCTGCTGGCTCCCATTGAGATTATTCAAGGCACCTATAGCCTACCCCTCACGGGTACGGATCCCGGTGAAATTTCCCTAGAGCAAAAGAAAGCCCTGTGTGAACATTATGGGGAGATCCTACGATCGCAGGAGGATTGTATCGCCACGATTTCCGTGCGCTATGGAGATTCCCGCCAGCGGATGATTTTGGCCACTTCGGAGGGAACCCTGTTAGAGCAATCCTGGGTGGATTTAGAAATGCGCTTTGCGGCCACGGCCCGCCGGGGGGAAACGGTGCAAACGGGCCGGGAAACCATCGGCTCCCGCAAAGCCTATGAGGACTTGCTGAATTTGGATACTCAGGTGCAGAGTGCGGCTCGACGGGCGGCCCATGCCCTGGATTTGCCCGTGGTGAAGGGGGGAACTTACACGGTGGTCATTGACCCGATTTTGTCCGGTCTATTTGTCCATGAAGCCTTTGGTCACCTTTCCGAGGCGGATATGGCCTATGAAAATCCCGATATTCTCGAAGTGATGACCCTGGGACGGCGGTTTGGCCCGGTAAACCTCAACATTTTTGACGGAGCAGCACCCCCCCATCACCGGGGCAGCTACGCCTACGACGATGAAGGCACCCCCGCCAGCACGACCCAGTTGATTAAGGATGGGGTTTTAGTGGGGCGGCTCCATTCCCGCGAAACCGCCGGTAAGTTAGGGGAAATGCCCACCGGGAACGCCCGTTGCTTAAATTATCACTACTCCCCCATTGTGCGGATGACCAATACCTGGATTGAGCGGGGAGAAACCCCCGTGGCTGATTTATTCCAAGACATTGAGGAAGGGGTCTACGCCTGTAACTGGTTGGGGGGCATGACCAATGGGGAGATGTTTACCTTTGGGGCAGGGGAAGCATGGATGATTCGGGAGGGGAAATTGGCGGAGCCGGTGCGGGATGTCACCCTGTCGGGGAATGTGTTTAGCACGTTGGCAGACATTGAAGCGATCGGGGATGATTTTTTCTGGGATGAGTCTGGGGGCTGTGGCAAGGCCGGTCAAGGGGGGTTAGCGGTGGGTTGTGGTGGCCCCAGTTTACGGATTCGGAATGTGGTGGTAGGCGGTGATGCGGATTAGTTTAATGACCAGGCAGCAGTTTTGCTGGTTCTGCATCATGGGGTAGCTGGGGCATAGGAGTAGGTTAGGGATCCCGTTGCAAAGGGTTTTTTACTGGGAAACTGTAGAATCATCAATATACAACCGTCAATAATAAATTTTCA
>DALYGI010000512.1:0-2297 GCA_031971595.1 Prochlorotrichaceae cyanobacterium CTOTU29312 | reverse complement strand
CCCTATTCCCCACATTCCCCATTCCCCACATTCCCTGCACCACCCGCACCAAATCTAAGCCCTCATCAATGGGCAGCCACTTCAGGGTAGGAACACCCCGAAACCAAGTACGTTGGCGCTTAGCAAATTGGAGGGTGTGCCGTAGCGTCAGATCTTGGGCTTCCATTTCAGAAATTTCCCCCGCCAGAAAGCGGCTGACTTCTGCATAACCCAGAGTTTTTAAGAGGGGCAAATCCTGGCCGTACTTCTGCTGCAACATCCTGACCTCTTCCACAAAACCCTGTCGCCACATCCCTTGAACCCGATCCCTCAACCGCTGCTGGAAGCCGTGACGATCGCTATAGGTTAACCCAATTTGCAGAATCGGATAGGTGGGAGGCGTTTCCCCCTGTTGCTCGGACATGGGTTTGCCGGTGGCATAAAATACCTCTAAGGCCCGCAGGGTACGCACCGCATCGTGGGGATGAATGCGGGCAGTGGCACGGGGATCCACCTGGTGCAGGAGGTCATAGCAGTGCCGTTGTCCCAAGGATTCCAAAGACGATCGTAACTGAGGGTGGGGGGGAACTCTGGGCATGGCCATCCCCTGGGTAATACTTTTAATATAGAGCCCTGTGCCGCCCACCAGAATGGGAGTAATCCCTTGAGCCTGATACTGGGCAATTACCCCCTGGGCCTGGTGCTGATAGTCCCCTAGGGTTAAGGTGTGGCGAGGGTCGCAATAATCGATTAAAAAATGGGGCACCAAAGCCCGATCCGCAGGACTGGGTTTAGCAGTTCCAATATCAAAATCCCGGTAAACTTGGCGGGAATCCGCACTAATCAGCACCGTTTGCCAAACCTGAGCCAGAGCAAGGGCCAGGCTAGATTTGCCAATTCCCGTTTCACCACAGATCACAATCAGCCCCGGTTGAGGGGATCCAGACGAGGGTGGGGATGGGGGGACTGGAAGCCCAAAGTCAGGGCTAGACACTACTTCAGCCATGATAGTGGTTAAACCAGGTGCTTTTCTAGTTCCACCACGTTGGGGATAAAAAGAGAGTCCTTTTCACGATGGATCAGCGCTTTCTTTTCCAGTTTACTGAGAACCCGCGTGACCGTTTCCCGGGCCAAACCACTGAGGCTGCTGAGTTCCCGGTGGGGCAAGTTAGGAATCTGTAAACCCTGGGGAGTTTGTGTGCCTTGACCATCCGCTAAAAACAAAAGAATATCAATAACCCTGGCCGTACTATCAGACTCCCGGAGCCGCAAACGTCGGTTCACCTGACGAAGACGACGGGCCATCAATTGAGCCAAGCGCACCCCGGCGATCGGCTCCGTGTGGATTAATTGCACAAAATCTTGGGAGGGCATATTGGCAATTACGGTGGGGACTAAGGTTAAAACGTCCGTCGATCGGGGCACCTCATCTAAAGGAGCCATCTCCCCAAAAAGCTCCCCTTTACCTAGGATATTCAGGGTAATTTCTTTGCCATCAATATTATAAGTACGAATCTTGACCCAGCCCTCAATAACAATGTAGACTGAACTCCCCCAATCATTTTCCAGTAAGATAACCTGATTCGCCTCATGTTTACGCAGAACTAAGTGTTCAGCAATCTTTTCTAATAGCTCAGCGGGCATACCTTTAAAGAAAGCACAGTTTTCAACCAGCGATTGCTTGGAAGGCGTATCCGGGGAATTATACCGATTAACCATAGAACTGACGCTATTAGGAATTAGAATGCTAGTCTACTTCAAAATATTACGTCTCACAATCATTAAACAAGTCTTAAGGATTAAATTAGGCCGATAGTTCATATAAACCTAACTTTTAGTGTTCCCCCGACCTTCATGAATTCCTCGCTAGTCCACCTCAGACCCAGTGTGTATCCGAATCATTAGTCTGCATCTGGATCAATGCCCAGAGCCCGCAACTTAGCCGCTAAACGCTCCGCCCGTTGGCGCTCCTGCTCAGATTTAGCCTGTTCCTGCTCTGCTCGTAAGAATTCCTGCTCAGCCCGTTGTTGTTCCCGTTGCGCTCTTAGAAATTCTTGCTCAGCCCGTAGGAATTCTCGCTGAGCCCTGCGCTGTGCCCGTTCTGCCCGCTGGCGCTCCCGATCGATCGCTTCTTCAGGGAGGGGACAAGGATTGCCATCCGCATCAAACCAGGTCAACCACTCCGTTTGAAGTCCTGCTAAAATCCCTTGATTGCGCCCAATCCCTAGCCCCAATTCCGGTAACCAGAAGGGTTCAGACTCCGGCGATCGTTCATACTCTCCGCTTTTGAGTTCATATAACTCTAGCTTTTGGTGTTT
>DALYGI010000511.1:0-2332 GCA_031971595.1 Prochlorotrichaceae cyanobacterium CTOTU29312 | reverse complement strand
GACGTGGAATTTGAATACGCTTGCTCCCCTCTGCCCTTCTGGGAGAGGAGTTGAAGGTGAGAGATCTTCAGATCCAGTACAAAGTCGGGGGCAAGGGGGGAAAATTATTCCCGCTGGGAGAGGCTGAGGGCTTGCCAGCGTTCTGTTCTCACCCAGGCAAGATCAGGAGAGCGCTGGGCACCATTGGGAAGTTTGAAACAGGTGGAAGGGTCGAAGCAAAGGCCGAGTTTGGCCTGACGGTTCCAGATGGCGAAATCTGCGCCAATTTCCAAGTTGCGGTTGCCGGTTTCACCACCCGTGGGAGCCATAATCATCAGGGTGCCATTGGCATTGCGCTCAAATTTAACATCAGGATTAGCCTGACAAAGTTGCTGAAACTGCTCGTCGTTGAGTTCGAGCAAGGGCTGGAGGGTGAGGGTGGATAGAATCATGGGGTTGGGGGACAAAGGATTTACCAGTGGTGAATTTCTGGAAATTGTTGGAAAAAGTGGTTTATAACTGGGATGGATTGGTGCTGGGCTTTCATGTGATCCCAAACACTAGGGTAAGGACGTTGTTGAAAAGCTTGCTTGAATTGATCCAGTTGCTGAGGGTTTAGGTTTAGTTTTTCTTTTTCATACTCATATAATCTAGCCCTGAAATCTAGGGCTGCATTTCTTCTTCCGGCTACTAGGAAATCACGGTTTAAGCCCAAGATTTCAATGGTATATTTAGATCTTTGATAATCAAGGCCATTGTGGGGTAAATTATATTTGGGTAAATACTGAAAGGTTCCATCGCCAATTTCTTGTCCAAGATCTAAATCCAGGAAAGCCATTGGGTCATCTTGGCGTGGGTTAATGAAAACAAGATCGCCAGGACTGGGTGGAATGTTGGAAGGTTTTAGAGGGGTAAGGGTTCTGGCAATAAATATCGCATATTGATTGCTTTTTTTGGTGTTACAGGGACCACAGGCATAGAGGTAGTTATGCCAAGTGAAGGTAAGCTCCGGATAGAGAGATTTGGGTTTGATATGTTCAACTTCATCGGCTACGGAGTCTTCACAATAGCAGCACCGACGGTTCCCAGAACACATTTCTTCTAGTTTGAGACAAACGTGTTGAAGTGTTTTGGTCTTACGTCGAGATGGCCATTGTTTTTGGGCTAGTGCAACTCTTGCTGGATAAGGAACAATGCTTTGAAGTTCTGTTTCCCACTGGGTTAGCCACTTTTGATATTGTGAATCTAGGGTTATGTGCTGGGGTAGTTGTTTCATAGGGCTAGGGTTCCAGGATTAGAGGGCATCATGGCTTGAAGGGTTTGTTGCTCTTGTCGCTCCTCTTCTGTTAGTGGCTCATAACGGGCTTTTTGGTTGAGTTGAGCAAGGCGGGTCTGTTTTTGTCGGGAAACCTCCGATCGTGTTACGTCTTCGCCAAATGATTCTGTACCATAGGCATCTAAAATGTTACCATACAACAATCGATTTAGGTTTTGCCCTGTCATCATTTGGCCTGTTTCGTTACTGCCCGGTTTGGGCAAGCGATAGATTGTTCCGTGGGTAGCAGCTTGACAAATGATGGGGCTATGGGTGCTAACAATAAACTGTATGTTGGGAAAGTGTTTGCAAAACCAAACCCCTATATTCTTTTGCCAGGTGGGATGTAGGTGTACATCAATTTCATCGATTAGCACGACTCCGGGGGCGATGATCTGAGATTGGTTTTCTCCTCCAAAAATCTGCTTAGCATCATAAACCTGTACAAGCTGCCGGATCATTTCAAAGGTCATACTCAAGATGGAACGATAGCCGTCACTGAGTTCTTCCACCAACAAGGGACAGCCATTACCATCAAGCAATTCAACGCCTTCTGAGGAGATTTTATTAATTTTGGTGCCGTGGGGTAGGAGTTCAGTGTTATTAAAAAAGGAAATGAGTGTATCAATTAAGCTATATTCAGATTGTGATTCTAGCTTCTTAAACTGGAGTTCTTTTAACCATTCAATGGATTCACCAAGGGCAATATTTTCGCCAAAGATTGATAGGTGAGCGGCTAGTCTAGGATGGGAATAAAAGAGTTTCTGGTAGTCTTTATCCCCCCCTGAGAAGCGGCGAAATGGGCCGTAGGCGGCTGAGAACCAACCCTTGACGGTTTCTCCCCAAATATATCGAGAGGGTTCTATTGCGCCCTTTTTTTGTTGTGTGTATTTTTTTATGCTGACTTGGTTTTGCGATCGATTTAGTTCTATTTTAATCGGTAATGGGTTTGATTTAGATTTAGGGGTATTGCCTTTACCTATAAAACGATCGTTGTCGCTGTCCATCAGCAGTTCGAGACTAATGTATCCATTTTCT
>DALYGI010000510.1:0-2333 GCA_031971595.1 Prochlorotrichaceae cyanobacterium CTOTU29312 | reverse complement strand
TGTTGCTCGATTTCTAGGTTAAAAAGAGTTCGCAAGGTTTGCATGGCCTGTCGTCGGGCTTCGATGTCTTGCTGGGCTCGTAGTTGTACCATGGGGTCGTGCAGGATTTTATTGACAATGCCACGGGTTAGGGCTTCGATGATTTCTTGATGTTTTTCACCAAATTCTGAACCGAGGCGCGAGAGGGCTTTTTCTAGTTCCTGCTCTCGGATGCCTTCGATTTTCGATCGTAGGGAGTTGATCGTGGGGACGGTTTCTAACGATCGCCACCAACTATCAAAGGCATCACATTCGGATTCGAGTAAGACCTCTGCTTCCTGAGCCATCCGCCGACGGCTTTCGTAGTTTTGGGCCACCACTGCTTTCAGATCGTCCACGTTAAAGGCTTGTACCTGGGACAATTCACTGACATTAGCGGCCACGTTTAAGGGAACCGCAATATCAATGAGCATTAAGGGAAACGATCGCTCTGAGGTTAACACTGGCGCTAAATTATCCCGATGGAGCAGGGGTTCCGTGGCGGAGGTGCCGGTAAAAACAATATCTGAGTTGGCTACGGTATCTAACATTTGATCCATCAGGCCCACCTTAATTTCCGCATCCGCTTGAAATTGCTGGGCTAATTTTTCCGCACGGGGCAGGGTACGATTCAGCACGGTGATTTGTTTTGCCCCTTTAGAAATCAGGTGTTGCACCAACAGGCGAGACATTTTCCCCGCCCCCAGAATGGTGATGGAATGATCCTGCAAACTCGTGGATCGGGCCTGGACTTTCAATTGAGCCAGTTCCACCGCAGCGGAGCTAATGGACACAGCCCCCGTCCCAATATTCGTTTCCGATCGTACCCGCTTTCCGGCGGTCACAGCCTGCTTGAGCAAGCGATTGAGAATAGAACCCGCCCCCTTATACTGCTGGGCTAACTGGTGAGCATTTTTAACCTGGGCTAAAATCTGTCCTTCCCCCAAGACCAAACTATCCAGACCCGCCGCCACCCGCATCAAATGCATCACCGCATCCTGATGGAGAAGGGTAAAGAGATGGGGACGCAATTCCGAGAGGGACAGCTTGCTATGTTCAGAAAGATACTGGATTACCTCCCGCACCCCCGGCTCGATCGCACTAGAGACGGCATAAATTTCCAGACGATTACAGGTGCTTAAAATCGCTACTTCTTCCAGGTGGGGATAGCTCAGCAAGTGGACGATCGCCGCTTCAATTTGGGGTTCAGGGATGCTTAACTTTTCCCGGATATGAACAGAAGCAGTTTTGTGGCTCAGACCTACCACGGCAATGTGCATAATGGTTTTCCAAGTTGGTTTTTAATAAAGAGACAGAGGTGGTCAACCCCTGGTAAGTTTTAAGAAAGCATCACCCATGATAAAAGGTAGCCGGTCTGGGTTTGACAATGCTTTGCAAAATTAGACAATTCTCAAGTTAGGGAATAGGGAATAGGGAATAGTTTTGAGTTTTGAGTTTTGAGTTTTGAGTTAGAGGCGAGTGGGGGGAGTAGGGGAGTAGGGGTTTAGAATAGGGCGTAGGGAATAGAGGCTAACCCTCCCAAGAGGAGAGCGAATTCAACACCAACCCACCCAACCCCCTCCCAGGAGGGGCACTCAGGCAAAACTGTTCCCTAATCCCTATTCCCTGCCCAACTCAAAACTCAACACTCAACACTCAAAACTCTTCCCTACTCCCTATGACCGCTGCCCTAACAATTCCCTCCACCCTAGTCTTAACCCTATTAAGTGCGATCGGTTTGGTCTTTTTTATCCGCGCTTCCGTGAAAGATCGCCGGGAAACCCGTGACATTCTCCTCCCTTTTGCGCCGTCGGAGGCGTTTGATTACCTGCTCAAGCATTTTCAAAGCCGCTCCTATCAAGTCATTCGGCAGGATCTCCAAACTCAAACGATCGTCCTCCAAGGCTTTGTGCCCCCTAGTCTGTTTCTCTGTTTATTTTTAACCCTTCTCGCAGCGATCGGTTTCTTTTCCCTGGGCTTAGTTCTCTCCATCACCGTTCCCGCAGGAGAGAATACTTGGTATAGCTTGGCGCTGCTGTCTCCGTTGGCTGGGCTTTTTTATTGGCAACGGGCCGGACGGACAGAGCAAATTTCCATTGCTCCCCAATCCATAACCGGAGATAAAACGATCGCTAGGGTAGAAGCCCATCGAGATGAGTTAAGAATTTTGGAAGAGTCCCTGCTCTAGCTTTTTTTAGAATTGAGGTTTTTATCATTCTGGCTAAAAAGCTTACAATTGAACGGTTACCGTTAGCCTCTCCCCTGCGATAATGGTTGCCGAACTCACCCGCCCAACTCATTCCCCCTCTCCCCTC
>DALYGI010000509.1:0-2348 GCA_031971595.1 Prochlorotrichaceae cyanobacterium CTOTU29312 | reverse complement strand
TAAGAATCCTACCTAGCTCCCTGACTCATTCACGGGAGAAATAGCGTAAAACCCAGATCCCCGGTTCCCCTTCTGGAGGGGGATTTAGGGGATCCGTTCAGTACCTAGGCTGGGGATCTTGGCACTTAAGTTGCACACACCGTTAACCTACGTTGGAATTTCTGTGCAAAATCTGCAAAGCCTCCTACAAAATTCGCAAGATTTCCCCCCTTTAGAGCCATCTTTGGAGTTACATTGGGAATCACCTTTGGAGTCACCTTTGGAATCCCATTTGGAACCCTGTGTGGAACCGCTAAAACACCCTCAGGGATGGACAGGTTTAGTCTTTGCGATCGTTTGTTTGCTGGGATGGTTTTTGAGTTTAATTTTTTGCCTCC
This sequence comes from Prochlorotrichaceae cyanobacterium CTOTU29312, assembly GCA_031971595.1. GTDB lineage: Bacteria > Cyanobacteriota > Cyanobacteriia > Prochlorotrichales > Prochlorotrichaceae > JBEAPM01. The sequence continues at coordinate 1,971 of DALYGI010000509.1, read as the reverse complement.
AGTTTGATTTCTTCGGTTTTCCAGATTTTTCCAGTGTCCAAGGTCTTCCTGGTTTTCTAGATTTACCCAGTATTCAAAGTCTGGAGAAAAGTCTGGAAATTCTAGCCGCGATCGGTTTACGGACATTTTTGCAAACGGGTCTTTTTATCCTGGCTCACGATGCCATGCACCAGAGTTTATTCCCCCACCATTTGGGTTTAAATCATAGGCTGGGTTCGATCGCTCTCTGGTGTTACGGTGGTTTAGACTATCAGCAGTGTTGCCAAAGTCATTATCACCATCATCGTCACCCCGGCTCCGATCGAGATTCGGATCTCAGCGGTAAAAATGCTCAAATCTTGACCTGGTATTTTCGCTTTTTAAGTAATTATTTAAGTCTGAAGCTCTTTCTCAAAATTATAGTCAACCTAGGGGTTCTCTTCCTCCTCGCCCAAGGTAGTCCCCTCAGCCTCAGCCAAGACTTTTGGAACCTGGGGCTGTTTTACCTGTTGCCGCTAATCCTTAGTTCCTGGCAACTGTTTATCTTTGGAACCTACTTACCCCATCGCCCCATCCCTGGAGAGCCGAGCCTCCCCCACCACAGCCGGAGTTTAGCCTATCCTCAATGGTTATCCTTCCTGCTCTGTTTTCACTTTGGCTATCACTGGGAACACCACGAATATCCCTATTTACCCTGGTATAAACTGCCCCTAGCCCGTCAGTGGAGTTTTCAGCAAAAAAGTTTCCCGATCCCCCCTTCCAGGGAACTAGAATCTGTTTTATAATTGCAATGATAGTCATTCATTTTTCTTATGTTAGTGCTTTTCATGCTGTAGTATGTTCATGCTGTAGTGGAATGCGCTATAAAAACGCCCCTTCCCCTTTTTGAATTCCTAGAAAATGCCTTTACTTAGCTTAGATTGGTCTGTTGAAGAGCAACAAATTGCTCAACGAGCTTTTAAAACCGCCTACGAAAGGGAACTAGAAGAAACCTTAGCTCAGGTCAAAACGGCGGCCCAAACGATCGCCTGTTCCGAAGATCTCTGGAAACTCCACGATTTTCTGAGTGCCAAACGCCATGAAATGGATGGCAAATATGACGAACGATCGTCTATGTTAATTTTTGTCTTTGCGGACTTAATTAAAGGAGGCTGGATGTCCCTGGATGAATTAAGCGGTCTGGATGAGCAGAAGCTCTCTAAAATTGCAGCCCTGACCCGGATGTAATCTACAGTCGTCACATTTTGGGACAATATTCCGCTAGGGAAAGCTATCTTTTTGTCTCAGAGAACCTATAAACGATCGCTAACGAACGATGGGCATAGAGTAAATCCGCCTATATGTCAGCTATTCCTAATTCTGAGTAATCCTCCAAAATCATACAGGAAAAAATGATGCTTCAAGATTACCGCACCATACAAAGCTTTTAGCTTTTCTCAGGGTTGGTTTCCCGAAAGTGTTGAATAAGTTCTGCCGGAGAAAGAGTGATCAACAAGGGCAAAATACGATCGTACTCTTCATTAGACTGTTCTATGATTCGAGGGATAGTTTCCTGCAATTCTTGATCCAGCATTCCAAAGCGAACCCGAAATAAATTTTCTAAAGTTACCGCCAGGGATTCTCCCCAACGTTGAATGAGTTCTGCCTGTCCTAGGCTAAGTAACTCTGGAAAAATGCGATCGTAATCTTGATCAGATAGTTGCACGAACAATTGCAAAGATTGGTTTAGAGCAGGAACGATCGTGCCAAAACGCATCCGAAAGACATTGCGAAGTGTTTTCTCCCGTTCCTCCTGACGACCCTCCTGCCAGCCCTCTTGCCGACCCTCTTGGAGGCTTTCTTCTTTTATTCGGGTTTCCCATTCTAGGAATGCCTGTGATAAAGCCATAAGTGTACTTTCCGATACTTTTCGCTAACAAACACTAACAAGGTTCGCATTTGTCCCACGAATACATAAGTTGAGGTGATTTCTCAACCAAGGCGTATCAACCA
>DALYGI010000508.1:0-2356 GCA_031971595.1 Prochlorotrichaceae cyanobacterium CTOTU29312 | reverse complement strand
TATCTGAAGTGATCCCTGAGCCTGTATCTGAACCAGAAACCGGGGCAGAAGAAGCTACGGAACCCGCCAATGAACCGGAAGCCCTCGCACCAGAAACCACACCGGATCAGGCTTCTGATCAGACTCCTGAAGGGATGACTGAATCCCCAACAGAATCCGCACCGCCTGCTGAGCAACCCTAAGGATCGTGAATTAAATAAACCGCAAAGTTGAGGATTAAACCACAGAGGCACAAAGAACACAAAGGAATTCCTTCGAGGCTTTTGTATCTTTGTGGTGAAATTCCTGGTCAAGTATAGTCTCGACAATGGCAGCAGTTGGACCTGTGCCTATAGCTTTAATCAACCGATTCAATCTGGGGTTGTAGGCTATGATGGATATTCCCATACGGGTACTTTTGAATTTACCGTTGGTACCCGTGATGTACCAGAGTCCTCCGGTGTGTTAAGCCTTGGGATTTTAGGGGGACTGTTCGCCTTTGGCCGTCGCTGGTGGCGGTAGTGAATGGTGCAAAAGCTAGACTAAGGCTCCTTCAAAATAGCGTGGGTTTGACGATAGTTATAAATGAAACGATCGAGTTCGGGAAAATAGCGCTGTAGGCTGGGAGACAAATTAAAATCCTGGGCAATGCCGCTCACCATAATTCCGGGCGGCATCAAAATTTTGGAAGCATTCACCGCGTTCATATTGCGATAGGTTAGCCACAGGGCTAATCGCTCTGAAAAGTTTTCCTCTAGGGTAACGGAGCCTAACCATTCTCGCAGGTCACGATAGGTCGTTAAATTAGTTTTCCAAGCCTCACTTTTTCCGGGGTCATTTAACACCTGGGCAAAGGCTTGAAAATACTGATCTGGCTCGATCCAGGCCCGTAGGGATAATTCTGCTAGGGATTGAGGATTGTCCTCTAGGGCAGTATTAAGGCGATCGATCGCGGTTTGGGGATCGGTTTCTGCCAGAATTAGGGCTTGAACAATGGGTCGCAAAGATTGTCTAAACCTATCTTCCGTGGCAATGGCGGATAACTCTTGAGTTGATAAATCACGGTGCCACCAGCGGACGATCGCCAGTTGTTCTTGAATGAAGGTATAGCCCTCTGTGTCAGGAGAAATGGAGGCTAAAAATTCTTGAAAAGCTTGAATACCCCGCCGCACAATTTCATCTTTGAGATCCTCAAGTCTGGGATCACGATCGACGGTGAGAGTTAAAATCTGAGGGCGATTGAGGGCTTGTAAAACAAAAGCATCGATCGCTTTTTGGGGTTCACCACTTTGTAAATAAGCTAGACCTAAGGCGTAATAGGCATAGGTGGTATCTCGGTTTTGTAATGCTACGGATTGTAAGGCATGATCACGGGCTTCCGTGGGGAAATCTGGCAGTAAAACCACCGCAAGATTTTGTTGAAACAGGGCATCATTAGGAGCCGCTTGGACGGATTGACGATAATATTGAATCGCCTGTTCTTCGATCACTTTTCGATCCGTTGGATTTTCCGTAATTTTAGCCAAATCTAACAGTTTTTGACCAGCCACAACCGCATAAATGGGATCCCAGGGGGTAAGACGAGTTGCTAAATTCCAGCCCTGATCCGCTGCGGCTAAATCCCCTACGATCGCTTGACGATTGGCTCTAAAGGTAATAGCTGAAGCTGTATTTACGGGAAACCAAATGACTCCACAAACTCCCATCAGTACCAGTAACCCCACACTAAGCCAGCGGCGTACCTTTTGAGACTGTAAAACGATCGCTCCAGGGATTAAGGATTGAACAGAACCAGAACTAGAATTAGAATTAGATGCAGACACCTGATCCAGAAGACCAATCCAAAGCCATAGGTTCGCAATGAGGAGGGTGGAAATGCCTATATTTTCCAATTGATAATCCGTCAAACTAGAGGCAGCATACCCCAAAATACTAATGGTGACTCCTAGGGCGAGGTATCGTTGCTCTGGGGTTTGCCAATGGGCATATAACCGAATATTCATCCCGATTAAATAACAAAGAAAACCCAGATAAGCTAAAAGCCCAAATAGTCCTAATTCTCCTAAAAACTGAGCGGGAGTATTGTGTAATTGCTGTACGTGCATTGACCAGTTTCCTGACTCAATGGGACGATACAGGTTATACACCAAAGACATATTACCCGGCCCCACCCCTGTCCAGGGGCGATCTTGAAATAAATTGCCCAAGGATTGCAACATGATCAGACGATCGAGAATGGGGCCATCATTGAGAATCTTTTCCCAGGCTTCCTGAAGTCCCCCCGCGACTAAAAATTGACGAATACGAGGGTTACTAAATAAAGCCAAACCCATTAAAATAAACCCCACTCCCCCCAAACCGATCGCTATGAGTTTCT
>DALYGI010000507.1:0-2357 GCA_031971595.1 Prochlorotrichaceae cyanobacterium CTOTU29312 | reverse complement strand
GGGAATAGGGAATAGGGAATAGGGAATAGGGAATGGGGAATAGGGAATAGGGAATCCTTACAAACAGCCTCATAAATTTTGTACGCGCATATACCACTTTTGGGTATGATGGGGACACTTCAAGGGGCACGTCCTCCCCGATCGCTTTAACCTATTGGAGATTTTTTTAAGATGGTTGCACTAAAAGTTACCGTTTATATCGTTGTGGCATTTTTTGTCGCCCTATTTGTATTTGGCTTTCTGTCTAGCGACCCTTCCCGTACCCCCAGCCGCAAGGATCTCGAAGAGTAAAATCCGGCTTTGTTACCTGGTTCATTGCCGCGAAAGCATATTGCCCTAAAGCGTTTTAAAAGCGGGGAGGGGGGTATGCTTTTTTATTGGATTGAGGGGATTTCCCTGAATTGGGTCTGAAATCAGGAGATTAGGGATGCTCTCGCTCAGACCCGTGCCAGAGGCGGTATAGTGTTAAGGCTTTAATTTTAAGCTTTAGTTTTAAGGTCTTAGGGTTAAAGCTGTAGTGTTCAGGCTTTGGCGATTGCAAGCTTACGATTGGGTTGGATGAGAAGTTAGTGCTATGAGAAGTTATTATTGCGGTCAACTGCGATCGAGTCATTTAGGCGAAACGGTTACCCTCTGTGGCTGGGTCGATCGTCGCCGGGATCATGGGGGCGTGATTTTTATTGATCTGCGCGATCGCAGTGGCACGGTGCAAATCGTCAGCGATCCAGAGCGCACCCCGGAGTCCTGTGAAAATGCGGAACAATTGCGGAATGAGTATGTGGTACGGGTGACGGGCCGGGTGAGTGAGCGGCCCCCTGAATCCCTCAATCCCAAGCTACCCACCGGGGAAATCGAGATTTATGCCGATCGTATTGAAATTTTAAATGCGGTTTACCGGCAACTGCCCTTTCAGGTGTCTAGTGTGGACACGGAAACGGTGAAGGAAGAATTGCGCCTGCGCTATCGCTATTTGGACTTGCGCCGGGAGCGGATGCGGGAAAACCTGAAACTGCGCCATGAATTGGTAAAAACCATTCGCCGCTACCTGGAAGATCAGCTAGGGTTTATTGAAATTGAAACCCCCATTCTGACCAAATCTACCCCGGAAGGCGCACGGGATTATCTGGTTCCTTCGCGGGTTAACTTAGGGGAATGGTTTGCCCTGCCCCAATCTCCCCAGTTGTTCAAACAATTATTAATGGTGTCCGGGTTCGATCGTTACTATCAAATTGCCCGCTGTTTTCGAGATGAGGATCTACGGGCCGATCGTCAACCGGAATTTACCCAATTGGACATGGAGTTAAGTTTCATTTCCCAGGAGGAAATGATTGCCCTCAATGAAGGGTTAATGTCCCATATTTTTAAGACCATTAAAGGCATGGATTTGCCCTTACCCTTTCCCCGTTTAACCTATCAGGAGGCCATGAATCGGTACGGCACCGATCGCCCGGATACGCGGTTTGGGTTAGAGCTAGTGGAGTTAACGGATGTGTTAGCCACCTGTGGCTTTAAGGTCTTTGCCCAAGCAGCTAAAGCCCAGGGTTCCATTAAAGCCATCGCCATTCCCAATGGAAATGACAAAATTTCTAATGTGCGAATTAAACCCGGCGGTGATATTTTCAAAGAAGCCACGGATGCGGGAGCCGGTGGTTTAGCCTACATTCGGGTTCGGGATAACCTAGAAATTGATACGATCGGCGCGATCAAAGATAACTTAACCCCTGAACAAATCCAGGAAATTTTAAGTCGAACGGGGGCTCAACCGGGCACTTTACTGTTATTTGGTGCCGGAGCAACGGATATAGTTCATAAATCCCTCGATCGGGTACGTCAATTCCTAGGTCGAGAACTGGGTTTAATTGCCGAAGATCAGGTGAATTTACTTTGGATTACAGACTTTCCCCTGTTTGAATGGAATGAAGACGAAAAGCGCTTTGAAGCCCTACACCATCCCTTCACCAATCCGAATCCTGAAGACCTCGATCGTTTAGAAACTGGTCGCGCCCAAGCCTATGACTTAGTGTACAACGGCTTAGAAATTGGCGGCGGTAGCCTGCGGATTTATCAACGCAGTATTCAAGAAAAAGTCTTTAGCACCATTGGTTTATCCCCAGAAGAAGCCCAGCAGAAATTTGGCTTTTTACTAGAAGCCCTAGACTACGGCACCCCCCCCCACGGCGGTATCGCCTACGGCCTCGATCGGTTAACCATGTTACTCACCAACGAAGACTCCATCCGCAACACGATCGCCTTCCCCAAAACCCAGCAAGCCCGCTGTTTGCTCACCGATGCCCCCTCCGGGGTCAGTGATGCCCAACTCAAGGAATTGCAGGTACGATCGACCTACGTGCCTAAGG
>DALYGI010000506.1:0-2405 GCA_031971595.1 Prochlorotrichaceae cyanobacterium CTOTU29312 | reverse complement strand
TATTGGCAGCGAGACTATCTTATTAACCTGTCCAGAATATGGGGAGTATTATACTGGTTTAATTTTTCCAAGGGGCGATCGTCTGCACCGAACAAAACGATCGTCTTTATGAATTCATGAAGTAAGGCATCGGACGAAACGATCGTGGTACACTTGCGTAGGCTATCAAAAAGATGTCAGCAACTTGTGAGGGAGTGGGCTACGATTCACCAGCAAGAACTTATCGAAATGTGGGACACTCAAAACTTTTATAAAATTAATCCCTTGGAGTAGTATTATGGAACTTACAGCCCTTTTAATAATTAAGGGATACAGTAAAGTGCAGATTACTCTCCCCTTTATGCAAACAAATTGGTTAACCAACTTGTAAATTTCACCGCAATTTCTGTGTGAGGACGAAGCGTTTGGGTTGTGATTGATCTGCCTAATGGATAGCCTGGTTCATCATGCCAAGCCAGATAAGTATGGATAATGGCCTTACTACGATGAACCGCTTTAAAAGTTGTTGCGCCCTTTGACTGTGCCTGTTCAACACACTCTCTGGCAAACGCTAGGGATAATGGCTCGGCAAGCTCTGCACAGAAGTCTTTTAGCATTCCAGAATCTTGATTGTTTGGCATCAGCCAGAAACCCAATTTAGGCTTATCCAGTGTGCCTTGAATTATGGTGCCGTCAGAATCAGGATTTTTGGGGAATGAATAGCTGTAATGCCTTAACTTACTTTTTATGCTGTCCCATCGACCGGCAATAGAAGGGTTGTCTGCATCAAGAATCACACCGATTATCTGGGGGGGATTAGGACGTATAATTAGGGCATTTAACCGCTTTAGAACACCTATGTCTGAGCCACATTGGTATATTCCAAAAGTTTGAGGAACAGTGTGAGCAGCACACAAAGACATAACAACATGACAGTCATTATCTCCTTCCACTAGCAAGACTTTATCCGTATCTTGTTTGCAAACATTACTCATAACTGATCACCGCACTTCTACGTCCATGTCAATAGCATCAGTGAGAGTTTCAGAAGTATACTCTGTTGCTCTAATGAGGTCATCTTTAACATCAAGCCTAAAAAAAGCTCCAAGCTCAGGGTAATTATTCCAAGTGCTATCAAATCCTTTTATACAATCGCGGCTATGAGTAGTCGCAAAGACTTGGACATTTAATATTTCCGACAACTGAAAAACAAGATCCCAAACTTTAGGTTGAATGCTCCAATGCAGCCCGTTCTCAAATTCATCAATTAAGAGAAGACCATTTTGAGCATTTACAAGCGCAACGATTATATGGAATAAGCGAGTAATCCCATCTCCCATGCTTTTAAGAGGTAAGGGTTCATTAATTCCTGAAATTTTGACTAAAGGAACCCGGTTCTCACCTGATCGACCTTGACTAATATCCTCTACAAAAGCAATACCGGAAACTCGATGATCAATTAAACCCAGAGCAGAAATGATCTCGGATTCTAAATTAGTTAAACTGGTCAAATCCCAAAGCGCCGCCAACTTGCGATTAGGCATATTATCTGTTGAGACAATTTGACAAGTATATTTAACCTCTGATTCTTGCCGACCGTAAATGACTCTATTATTTCGACGAACATCTCTCAAACCCCTATTTAATCTGAAGAGTTTTCTCGTTTTATTACCCTCTTCTGCTACTAAAAAAAACTCAAGATCAGAAATCTCCTCATCAATGTGAGAATTTGATACGCGAGTGGTACGGATATTGCCTTGATCGTCACTTTGATCTTGATAAGCAGCAGTAGTAATATGAAGCTTGTCATTTGAGGAAACTTCTCCAAGAGAAATACCTGTTTCCCCTATTTTAGGTAAATGATGTCCAAAGAAAAGATGCCTAACCGGATTGTCTAAAAAATGTTGGAAGTGGGGTTGAGCTTCACTAAACCAAGCTTCCTGTCTAGCTTCTACAAGATCTAGGAGGAGATTAGCAGAAGCATTACTGGCATAAAGTTCTACTGCCTCAAGAAACGTACTTTTTCCGGCATTATTTTTGCCGACCACTAAATTGACCCGGCTCAATGTTCTAATTTCTAAATGCTGGAAGAGCCTAAAATTAGTGATCTCAAAGGAACTTAGCATATCAGATTTCCTCAATTTTCAATGACATAATGTATACTTCTTTACTAAGCAACAGCAAATTCTGTGGATTTACGACTTTCAGGATCATGAAATGCTAAGACAATATCTTGTTTGGGTATATTTTCTTTTAGTAATTCATTAGCAATACCTTCCTCTGTCCAATCTTCTTCAATATAGATTTTCTGATTTTTAATCCGAATATAAACAGTGATCCCCCTAATCTTACGATCGTCATACCAACCGGTTTGGAACCAAAGATATTGATCCCGTTTCTCATCAAAAGCTAAAACAATATCAACA
>DALYGI010000505.1:0-2409 GCA_031971595.1 Prochlorotrichaceae cyanobacterium CTOTU29312 | reverse complement strand
GAACTCATTCTCTATAAAACTGAATAAAGCATTCAGTCTTTGCATTCCATCAATAATCTCATATGCTGTTTCGCCCTCATTTTGAGATTCGACTTCTGCAAGTAGAATCAAGGGAATTGGATACTCAAGTAAGACACTTTCTATTAGCGCAGCTTTTTCCTGTTTTGTCCAAACAAGCTTTCGTTGATAACGACGATTGACTATTAACTTTGCTGTTCGATACTGACGATAAAGTTCTAATACGCTGGTGGGTTTCGGAGTAATGCTCATTTTGGGCTAGGAAGGAATATAGTCATCTAGGTATTGATGGTAGCACATCGGGTTGCCAGGACTCCAAGGGGAGCCGATCGCTTCCAACCTCTGTGCTTGCCCTACTCGAAAGAAAGAATACCATCCTCTCTTTCCGGCAGGAGAAAACAGCAAAAACCTGTTACAGAACTTAACGTGAGGATCGATTCGCCAAGTCTGGAATCTTAGAATACAGCATGTGGGATCGGGGTTGCAAAATCCAGTGGCGCTCCTCTGCATTGAGAATTCTCAAGCCTCTGCATTAAAAACAGCCCAGTGATTGTGAACGAGTGTTTCAGTTCCCCGCCGGATGTTCCAGACCCTCCGTTGAGCGTGATACGATCCATGCCCGTAAGGAAAGTAACGTTATAGGAAGGTGTTCAGCCGCCTTCTCAAACAAACTTCATTTATTTAATAAAAAACTGGAGAACTGTTTTGGGTTTACGGGTTGCAGTTGTTGGATCAGGGCCAGCGGGCTCCTCTGCGGCAGAGACGCTGGCCAAGGCAGGGATTGAGACCTACCTCCTAGAGCGGAAGCTAGACAATGCCAAGCCCTGTGGTGGTGCTATTCCGCTCTGTATGGTTGATGAGTTTGATTTGCCCCAGGAAATTATCGATCGTCGTGTTCGTAAAATGAAGATGATTTCCCCTTCTAACCGGGAGGTGGATATTAATCTCATCAATCAGCACGAATATATTGGAATGTGCCGCCGGGAAGTGCTAGATGGGTTCATGCGCGATCGGGCTGCCCGCCTAGGTGCAAACCTCATTCATGGCAAAATGATTCACCTGGAATTACCGGAAACGGAAAAAGGTGACTATAGCCTTCACTACATCGATCACTCTGAAGGCAACCTCACGGGCGAAGCCAAAACCCTCAAGGTAGATTTGGTGATTGGGGCCGATGGAGCTAATTCCCGCGTAGCCAAAGCGATCGATGCGGGGGATTACAACTACGCCATCGCCTTCCAAGAGCGCATCAAGCTACCGGAAGACAAGATGGATTATTACCAAGATCTGGCGGAAATGTACGTGGGTAATGACGTTTCCCCCGACTTTTACGCTTGGGTCTTCCCCAAATACGATCACGTTGCGGTGGGAACTGGCACCATGCACGCCAACCAAGCCATGATCAAGCAACTCCAAGCCGGAATCCGGGCCCGGGCGGCTCATCGCCTAGAGGGGGGCAAAATCATCAAAATTGAAGCTCACCCCATCCCCGAACATCCCCGTCCCCGCCGAGTGGTGGGCCGGGCAGCCCTCGTGGGAGATGCAGCAGGCTACGTCACCAAGTCCTCCGGTGAAGGCATTTACTTTGCCGCCAAGTCTGGCCGGATGTGTGCCGAAACGATCGTGGAGATGTCCCGCAATGGTCAGCGGATTCCCACGGAAAAAGAGTTAAAAGTGTATCTCGATCGCTGGGATCGCAAGTATGGGCTGACCTATAAGGTCTTAGACCTGCTGCAAACCGTTTTCTATCGTTCCGATGCCACCCGTGAAGCCTTTGTGGAAATGTGCGCGGACTTGGATGTACAAAAGCTCACCTTTGATAGCTACCTGTACAAAACCGTGGTTCCCGCCAACCCCCTAGTACAACTGAAAATCACCGCCAAAACGATCGGCAGTCTGCTGCGGGGCAATGCCCTAGCTCCCTAGAATTGGGATTAGGATGGGGTTCCTGACGGTTGATCGACGTTAAACCCGTTCTCTTTATTTTCAGGGGGCGGGTTTTCGTTCAAGGGAAAATTTTTTTTGGATCAATGACTTCCCTTTTTGCCCCCATTAGGGTAAGATAATATTCCGCTAAGAGAAGAGGGCGATTAGCTCAGTTGGTTAGAGCGCCTGCCTTACAAGCAGGATGTCACTGGTTCGAGTCCAGTATCGCCCATATTTGTCATGCCTAAAAATAGCCAAAAATAGCCCCCAAAGCCCTTATCTAGAGCGGTTTTGGGGGTTTTAGGTATTTTTGCTAATCACGCTAATTGCCGCTAATTGCTGCTAATCAAGGTCTGAAAATTGACCCCCAAATTGACCCCCAAGCGGGAAGGGGGCCGGACGGTTCCTTATAACCCACATTCCGCAGGTAGGGATATAGAATAGGGTATTTGTGACAGTCTAGCC
>DALYGI010000504.1:0-2440 GCA_031971595.1 Prochlorotrichaceae cyanobacterium CTOTU29312 | reverse complement strand
GGAGTGACAAGTTGAAATTCTCGATCTTGGAGGCAGACCTGCGGAATGTGGGCTCTCGAAATTTAATCAGGAGTTTGCGATAGAGGTCTATGCTTTCTACATTGCGAAGCCCCTGAATTTGATCAATCCCTTCCAGATCTGGCAAGGTTAAATCTGTAGGTTCACAGACCGGGGGTTTAGGGGAAAGGGAATACATATTGAGGGGAACGGAGGGATTGGTTTGGCTGGAATTTTCCTTCCCTACTTTACTCCATTTTACCCAATGGGCAAGGGTTTCAAATAAGTCTCTCATTCTGATGGGTTTAATAATATGGGCATTCATACCAACCTCTAAGGCTTTGCAATAATCGCTGTGCAGTGCATTAGCGGTCATGGCAATAATGGGCAAGGTTTGGTAACACTCCTGCTGGCGAATTGCGGCAGTGGCAGTATAACCATTCATCGTGGGCATTTGAATATCCATTAACACCGCGTCAAAGGTCTGCTGCTCCAGTTTCTGGAGGGCTTCTTGACCATTATTGGCCAGTTCAACCCGAAGCCCATGATAAAGCAGTAAGTCCTGAATCAATTCCTGATTAATTTCATTGTCTTCCACGACCAGAACGTTAATACCTTGCAACGCAGCGATCGTTTCTGCTAAGGGGAAATCTAATCTGGACAGTGGGCTGGAACCGGGCTGAGTTTGTGCATTTAGATCGAGGTTTAGATCTGGATTGAGATCGAGGTTTGGGTTTGCAATTATGTTTGAGTTTAGATATAAACCACTCTGGCACTCTATCGGGAGATTACTCTGAAGGTGAATCGGAGGATTCAGGGGGGCATCGATCGGTTTAGCGAGCCTGATGGTGAAGTAAAAGGCACTCCCAACGCCCCACTCACTTTCACACCAAATTTTACCATCCATGAGTTCGATCAATTCTTTGCAAATCGCTAAACCTAGGCCCGTCCCCCCATATTTACGAGTCATGGAACTATCAGCCTGACTAAAACTGTGGAAAAGCTTACGTTGTTGTTCTGGGGTCATGCCAATGCCCGTATCAACAATGGAACAACGGAGCGTTACACGATGAGGGTTATCTTCTAAAACTTCCACACGGATGTTAATTTCACCAGATTCAGTAAACTTAATGGCATTATTCCCCAGGTTAATTAACACTTGGCTCAATCGCAGGGAATCGCCGCTCAAAAGGGAGGGTAAGCGAGGATCGAGATGACAGTGTAGTTGTAAACCTTTTTCTTCCGCCTTAAAGCCTAAAATACAGGTCAGATTTGTGATCACTTCTCCAATGTTAAAGGGAACATTTTCCAGTTCTAGTTTACCCGCTTCAATTTTAGAGAAATCTAGAATATCATTGATAATTCCCAACAGTAATTGACCCGATCGTTCAACCTTTTGAATATAGTTACGTTGTTTAGGGCTCAGATGGGTTTGTAGGGTCAGTTGGCTCATACCAATGATGGCGTTGAGCGGGGTACGAATTTCATGACTCATGTTGGCCAAAAATTCACTTTTCGCCTTGGCAGCGGCTTCTGCGGCAATCTTGGCCACCACAAAACCAGTATTTTCCAGTTGAATATATTGGGCATTCACATCAGCGGGAATTAAGTGACCCTCTTTGTGACGATGTTGGGATTGGAACCGGAAAATTTGCCCCCGTTGTAATTTAGTGGTCATCCTAAACCAAAGGGTGGGAGAGATTTGGGGATCAATATCCCAAACCCGTAGTTGGAGAATTTCGGCGCGAGTATAACCTAAGCTTTGGCAGGCCTCTTCATTCACATAGAAAAATTGTGCGGTTTCAATGTCTAACCACCAGATAAAAATACTGGCATGATCCATAACAAAACGAGCAAGGGAGAGGTTTTGTTCCGCCTCTTTCCGTTCCGTAATATCAAAACGAATGGCTAGATATTGGGTGATGCGATCGGCCTCATCAACCATAGGCATAATTGACGTATCAACCCAGTATAATTTTCCTGATTTGGTGCGATTGCACACTTCCCCACGCCAGAGATTGCCCTTTGCTAAGGTTTGCCACAGGGTTCTAAAAAAGTCCGGGGAATGATGGCCAGAATTGAGAACGCGATGGTTTTGCCCCATTAATTCCTCACGGGAATATTCAGAAAGTTCGCAAAACCGATCGTTGACGGCGGTAATAATGCCTTTGGTATCCGTAGTGGCGACGATCGCGCAGGCATCAATGGCAGTCTTAAAAGCAGACAGTTCTTGCAGGGCAGCTTTGAGTTGGCGCTCGGTATTTTTTTTGGTGGCTAATATCCAAAACCACACAGACACAACTGCTATCCAGCGGGGAGAACAGAGACACCCCCACAATGACCGAAACCCGACTGCCATCCTTGCGATAGTATTCCTTTTCAAAAGGATCGACGGTGCCTTTCTCTTTAAGACGCAGCATCATTTGCAGATCCTGTGCTATAT
>DALYGI010000503.1:0-2461 GCA_031971595.1 Prochlorotrichaceae cyanobacterium CTOTU29312 | reverse complement strand
GCATATCTATAGGCTAGGGGAGAATGTCTCATCCGGGGATCTTTTTGTCATGATTCCCTGACATTGCTCTGATGAAGGGATAATGGGGAATTGAGAATGGATAATTAAGGCGTTTGCAGATCCCAGTTTCTTGTAGAACAAAGCCCCAGAAACCGGGGATCTGAGCATAGTTGCACATCGTTAATTGAGGACGAAAAACCGTAAGGATCGTGCATTAAATAAACTGGAAAGTTCAGGATTAAACCACAAAGGCACAAAGAACACAAAGGCGTTCCTGCGGGGCTGCGGGGCTTCTGTGTCTTGGTAGTGAAATTCCAGGTTATAAAGTCCACATTCCTAAGATCCAGGTTTCCCGACCCATTCTGGCAAATAATCCAAGACCCCTACCCCCTATTCCCCATTCCCTAACCCCTACCCCCTATTCCCTATTCCCTATCCCCTATCCCCTATCCCCTATTCCCCATTCCCTAACCCCTAACCCCTATTCCCTAATCCGCTAGTATTAAAGTGATGTAACGTTTGCAAGGAGATTGTCCTATGGCTACCGATCGCCGCGTGTCCCGCGTCGCTTCATTGATTAAGCGGGAAGTTAGCCAGATGCTCATCACCGGAATTAAGGACGATCGTGTGGGGGCGGGTATGGTAAGTGTGACGGATGTGGATGTATCAGGAGATTTACAACACGCCAAAATTTATGTCAGCATCTATGGCACCGATGAGGCTCGTTCTGAAACCATGCAGGGGTTACAGGCTGCTACGGGATTTGTGCGAGGTGAACTGGGCCATCGGATTCGGCTACGGCGGACTCCAGAGGTGGTCTTTTTGGAAGATCGTTCCATTGAGCGGGGCAGTCGGGTCTTAACGTTGATTAATCAGTTATCCCGTTCCCGTCAGGAATCTGACCCGGATCAGGATGACGGCTATAACGACGATGACGACTATGACGATCGGGATGGGTAATGACCCAGTGATTGCTCATTCAGATTACTAATTGATAATGACCATGCTCCCCTTTAAGGTTACTCCAGAGCCCGGAGACGATCGCCTCAGTGCCTACGATTACGAGTTATCCAGCGATCGGATTGCTCAAAATCCGGTCAGCCCACGGGATCAGTCCCGGTTATTCGTTCTCAACTCTCCCACAACCATTGCCCATCATCGGTTTCGGGATTTACCCGATTTGCTGCAACCGGGGGATCTGTTGGTACTGAACGACACCCGTGTGATCCCCGCTCGGCTTTATGGCTATAAATCTAGCGATACAGCTAAAAGTGATGGCACTGCAAAGGCTGGGGAAGGAGCCCCGGTTGAGGTGCTGCTGCTGGAACAACGGCTGGAACCTCTGGCGGACAGGCCGATCGTCCCGGCGGGGGGGGGCGTTCAGCGGTGGTTAGCGTTGGTGAAACCGGGTAAACGCCTGAAGCCAGGGGCAGAGATTTTATTTCCCGATCCCCTCCTTTCTAATCCCCTCAGTCCTGATTCAGGAATTTCTAATTCTGAACACCCCGGCAGTATTGCCATGCGGGCCAAGGTTTTAGAAATTGATGAGGCTACGGGCGGACGGATTTTAGACTTTTACCCCGCCCCAGGCCGATCGTTCTGGGATTGTCTGGAATCTCTCGGCCAAACGCCCCTTCCCCCCTATATTCAAAATTCCCAAGCGGCGGCGGAACAGTACCAAACGGTCTACAGTAGCCAACCGGGAGCGGTGGCAGCCCCTACCGCTGGTTTACACTTCACCCCGGAGTTATTGGAGCGGTTAAAAGCCGTGGGGATCGATCAGACTACCCTAACCCTGCACGTTGGTGTGGGAACTTTTCGCCCCGTGGAAGCAGAACGCATTACCGAGCATCAGATGCACAGTGAGTGGGTGGAGTTACGGGCGGAAACGATCGAAAAAATCCAGGCTACCCAGGCCCAGGGAGGACGCATTATTGCCGTGGGCACAACCGTAGTACGATCGTTAGAGGGGGTCATAGCTCAAACAGGCTGCCTTCAACCCTTTCAAGGGAAAGTCAATCTATTTATTACGCCGGGCTTTGAGTGGCAGATTGTGTCTGGTTTAATCACCAACTTCCATTTACCCAAGTCCAGTTTGCTGATGCTGGTAAGTGCCCTAGTGGGTCGGCAACGGCTCTTGGATTTATATGCCCAAGCGATCGAAGCGGAGTATCGTTTTTATTCCTTTGGGGATGCCATGCTCATTTTGCCGGAGGCCCGGGCCGAGAGCAAAGGATCCACAGATCCGTAGTTCAAGTAGTGAATAGGTCAATCACTATCACGTAATTACACGACTTACTGCCTAGGATAATCACCTTTAAAAAGACAAAATCTACGCTGTTATACCTAAGTTTTTTAAAAGTTCCCCAAAGGGCTTGATTTTTGTCACCAAAAAGTATTAAGTAGGCAGGCTAAATAAGGGGATCTATCAATGACGGCAGAATAGGGCTTTCAGCCGATT
>DALYGI010000502.1:0-2514 GCA_031971595.1 Prochlorotrichaceae cyanobacterium CTOTU29312 | reverse complement strand
GCTTTTTGGATGTCTGTATCTCAGATTACTATTTTGAATTTATTTTTGCTGGTAAATCTGGAAACAATCCTGAGGAATCGAAGTCATTGTCCTATGATGGTAGGGGTCGTGCCAGAAATCGGGCAGATCGAACCGGACAGATCTGGAATGACCGCAGGGTTCTTGTGCTCTACAGTAGAAAAAGGCGTGGTTATATCGAAGCATCCTTGTGATATTCCGCACCCTAGTGTTTTGACTTCAACTTTTTAATATTCTGGAGGTCTATAAAGCTTATGTGGCAATCTATGTTCCCTCGTAATTTTGTTTCCAAGGTCACCCGCCTTTTATTAGTCGTTCCCTTAACCGCCGTCATGCTACCCATGGCTCCGAGCTTTGCGGAGACCGATTCACCGCTGTACTTGGCGCGATTAACCTTTCCCCCTGGCAGTGGCAGCGCTCCTAAGCGTACCGCAGGTGCCGGAGTTCGAGGCAATTGTGCCCCTGGTCTAACCGCACTCATTCCAGATAGTACGGTTAGCATGACTGTCAATGAAAACACCCAGTTCTTTGTCTATATTCCTCAAACGGATGCTCTAATTGGCCGCTTTACCCTCAATCTGAGCGCGGATGGAAGCCAAAGTTATACCCAAGAGATTCTGCTCTCTGGGCAACCTGGGGTTGTGTCCTTTACCATCCCCCAAGAAATTGCTTTAGCTACCGAGCAAGCCTACGATTGGAAATTTACCCTGTACTGTGATGGCGTACCCGGCACCAGTTTGGGATTGGGTAGCTCAGAGCAGCGTGTTTCTAGTGTTTCCGGTCAGGTACAACGGATGGACATGACCTCAGACCTGGAAGCCAAGCTCAATGCAGCCACCACCCCCCTTGCCAAAGCAGAGGTCTATGCTAATGCAGGTATTTGGCACGAAGCCATGGCCATTGTGTCTGATTTACGGGAAAGCCAACCCCAAGAATGGCAATCCTTGCTAGATGCGGTGGGCTTAAACTCCCTAGCTCAAGCGCCTTTTATTGAATAAGGTCTTGAGTAAGGTGATGAACTGAGGGTATTGACTCAGGTAAACCGTGACATCCTTAGCAGCAGGGGGCGATCGGAACTGTCCTGCGCCCCTGAGCGACCCGTATTCCTGATTCTGTAAAGTCTTGAATCTGCGTGTCCCTAAAATCTGGGGTTCTAATCCATGGTGCAGGTCGGCAGATTTTAAGATATGCTAAGAAAGTGTAATATTTTCTATAGAAACAGACAGGAATTAACGATGACGGGATTTATTCGTGGTCTTTTCGGGGGGGGCAAAAATAACCAACAGTCTTCCCAAGCTTTTTTTTTAGAACCAGATGATGCCAAAACCTTTGGTAACATCGACTACATGCGTCAGCCTAAGGTAATTAAGCGCACTTACGCCAAGAAAGCTGGAGAAACGGAAGAAAAAGAAGTTTCTACGCAGGTTTCTGCTTTAAGTAAGTCTGAGGTGGAGGAAACACGGGGCATTAGCACTAGCTCCGGTAGCTTTAGCCAGCCCAGCAGCAGTGGTTTTGGTACGACTTCCAGCAGCTTTGGTACATCCTCTAGCAGCAGCTTTGGCACCTCTTCCAGTAACGATACGTCCCGTCGTCGCAATAGCGGGGGCGACATGGATATGTTCCGCCAAATGGCTAAAGACGTGAAAAAGCGCTAGTCCTAGCTCTTACCCAGTCTTAACGATTGAGGGACTTCTCAATCTAACCCTCTGTCCTTTCTTGTGTGGGGCAGGGGGTTTATTCTATGGACGATCGCTCAGAAAAACAGGGATCCCACAATCAGCACGATCGTTTCTGTCCATTCTACGATCGCCCCGTAGGTGTCCCCGGTTTGCCCGCCGAGGTGGTGTTGAAAGTAGGCGGGGACGGCGAGAGCGCAGCAAATAGCCAGAACCGAGACGATCGCGGTGGTTCCATTTAGCCCCAAAATCCAACCTTGCAGGAGAAGGATTAAGACCAGTCCCAACATCCAATCCTGAGGTAATTGTATGGCTTCTCGATGGAAGGCTCCCTTGCCCTCCGGTTTGAGGTAGGGGTAACGGGCAATGGCCACCACTTGGCTCCAGCGGCCCCAGCCAGCGGCTAAGGCCAGACTTACAACCCGATCGTGCTGAAGACTGGCTAAAGCGGTGGTTTTCAGTAAAACAATGACGATCGAGGTGATCACTCCAAAGGCCCCACTGCGACTATCACTCATGACCGCGAGACGACGCTGGGGATCGGTGACACTTAAGCCATCGGCGGTATCCATGGCACCATCGAGGTGAAGTCCGCCAGTCAGACCTATCCACAGGCAGATCACTAAGGCCGATCGCAGTAAAGTCTCCAGGCCCAAAGCCGTTAAGCCCTGATCCACAAGGCCGAGAAAAGACCCCAGCAGAAGCCCAACCCCAGGGGCAAAACTGGCAATGCGATGGAAGGTGAAGGGGAAGCCGCTTAGGGGTAAGGTGGTATAAAAAATTAAGCTACCGATGAAACGATCGGGAATAGTATTCAAGA
>DALYGI010000501.1:0-2558 GCA_031971595.1 Prochlorotrichaceae cyanobacterium CTOTU29312 | reverse complement strand
CGGATGTGGTGTACCCGACGCGGGCGCATGAACCCACGGGGGCTGATCCAGAGGGCGTGTTGGTGTCCCCTCGCACAGAGAGCGGCACGGATGCCCTAGCCTGGGTGGATCAACAGGGGAACAGCGTCACTCAGTCCCAAATGCGAATTTTACGCATGGCCCGCTGTAGCATCGAGACCCCCAA
This sequence comes from Prochlorotrichaceae cyanobacterium CTOTU29312, assembly GCA_031971595.1. GTDB lineage: Bacteria > Cyanobacteriota > Cyanobacteriia > Prochlorotrichales > Prochlorotrichaceae > JBEAPM01. Next base: position 2,374 of record DALYGI010000501.1, on the reverse strand, counting down.
CTTGCCCTGCCATCCCCAGCATCACGATCTGGTAACCCGTGGGGCGGAACTCATCGCCGAACAAACCAAGACTATCGCGGGTACCTTTGGCAATCGGCGCAGTGCAGCGGCCCGAACCTACGATCGGCTGATGGTTTACACCCAACATATCCGCGAAACCATGCCCCTACTGGCTCAAGGGACGGAGTGGGAAAACCTAGAGCGAGCCATCGAGGAGATTAACCAACATCCGTTGAAGCAAAACGCGATCGTTCGGCTCAATCGGGAATTGAAAACAGGGATCAGTGATGAGCAGTTAGCCAAACTGGTTACCTTTCTGCGGGAGCATGATGCGCTGTGTGTGATTACGTCGGAGGAACGGCGAGATGGGGCGCAAATTATCTGTTCAATGGGATTATTTAAGGCTTAAAGTAAAGTAGAAGCTTACTTAGGGGCAGAGCGTTTAATCGCCGCTACAAGAGATTCAGAAGAAATTGCCGTGGAGGTTAAGAGTTTTACCAGTCCCTCTGCTATCTCTGAGTTTCATACGGCATTGGGGCAATATTTGAATTATCGTCGTGCTTTACGAGCCCAAGAACCCAACCGTAAGCTGTATTTAGCAGTACCTTTTGCAACCTATGATGAATTTTTTCACTTAAAATTTGTTCAGGAGTGTGTTACTGACTATCAACTGTCTTTAATTGTTTACGATATTGACGATCGGAGGTTAATCGAATGGATTCCCTAAGCCAGTACCGAGAAATTATTAAACAAATCCTCACGGAACATGGAAACCTGAAGCCAGTGTATGGGGAGATTGAGATGCAGCTTGTATTTGATGAAGCCCGTGATCATTATCAGGTACTCAGGGCGGGCTGGCTTAAAAAAAGTCGAGTTTATGGGGTTTTAATTCATATTGATATTAAGGGGGATCAGCTATGGATTCAATACGATGGAACAGAGGTGGGGGTTGCTAATGAGTTAGCGGAGGCGGGTATTCCCCGAAAGGATATTATTTTGGCGTATCAACCGCCTTTAATTCGTGCCCATAGTGGCTTTGGAGTGTAAAAGGTTTTGGAGTGTAAAAGGTTTTGGAGTGTAAATCATGAATAGGTTGTATGAAACGGATTTTTATGCTTGGACGGTGGAGCAGTCTCAATTTCTTAAAAAGGGAGATTTTCAGCGTCTTGATATTACCAACTTAGTGGAGGAAATTGAATCTTTGGGCAAGCAACAGCGTCAGGAACTTAGAAACCGACTCGGTGTGTTAATGGGGCATTTGTTAAAATGGGACTATCAACCTCAAAAACGCAGTAAAAGCTGGCGGGTGACGATTCGGGAACAACGACGAGAAATTTTGCAACTGTTGAAAGAAAACCCTAGCCTCAAGTCTTATTTAACAGAAGCGATCGTTTTGGGTCATGAATCGGGTTTAGATTTAGTGGTTAAGGAAACGCCTTTAGATTATAAAGATTTGCCCCCTGATCCTATCTATACGCTTGAGCAATTACTAGATTCTAGTTTTCCAGTCGATTTAGATCAAAACTAAGCTTGGAGGAATGAAAAATGACACGGGTTAAAAAGAAAAATTTCTCTAGCTTTACCTATACAGAGGCATTGAAGCATCTGAACATTAAGCATTTGTGTGCGTGGTCTTTTGATACTGAGCCTGTGGAACCCAGTGATTTTTTTCAGAAAAGTTTAATCCGAAAGTCAGAGGTGTTTGATTTACAAACGGGAGAAGAATCCAAGAAGTTGATTATTGATCTCATTTGTGAAGAGGTTCTGCACAATTTTAAGCATCTCAAGGTTTGGAAGAGCGCTGCTTTGTCTGATGAGGAAACGATCGGTTATGTGGATTATTTAATAGCGGAACGTCAAGCCTATCTAGAAGCGCCTTTTCTCTGTATTGTGGAGGCAAAAAAAGATGATTTTGAGCAAGGGTTTGCCCAATGTTTACCCGAAATGAAGGCGTGTCAATATAACAATAGTAAACTCCAGGCTGTGGTAGAGGTGTATGGCATTGTGACCAATGGAGATGGATGGAAATTTTATAAATTAACCTTGGAGGGGTTAGTGTATGAATCCGGGCTATACACCATTGCAAATTTATCGCAATTATTAGGAATTTTGTATTATATTTTTTCCTGTTGCGAACAAAATTTATTGTCTGTTTTGAAAGGAGACAACAATGATTGAAATCTTGTTAAGTAGATCAGACAAAGTAATGGGCGCTTTAAATCGGCTGAAAGCCCTATTCTGCCGTCATTGATAGATCCCCTTATTTAGCCTGGCCTACTTATAGAAAATTTATCAATTGGCATCATGAAATCTTCTGTAGTTTTGGAGTGTAAATCATGAATAGGTTGTATGAAACGGATTTTTATGCTTGGAC
>DALYGI010000500.1:0-2587 GCA_031971595.1 Prochlorotrichaceae cyanobacterium CTOTU29312 | reverse complement strand
AGAGGGCTTCAGGCTGAGAACCGTCGGATTTTGGACTACTTGTTAGGTCAACAGGGGCAACGGGATGATGATTCGCCTAATCCCACGCAACCCATTTAGAACTGCTGTAAGTCTAAAACCGTTACCATAACAGCCGATCGGTTTACAGGGAATGAAGAAGACTTTCTGAGTGCGGTACCTAACAATCAGTTCGGCTTATGTCTGATGCTCCATCTGATAATACTTAGGTAAAGACATCTAAGTAGAACAGAGCAATCCTCGCAGAGACAAGTCCTACCGATCTTTATAGTACAGCAGAAGAAATTTACAGTAAGGTAGGGAACAGGCAAGGTCTATATTTATTTACTTCTCAGGGAAGAGACGCATGCGAATTGGTGTTCCCAAAGAAATTAAAGATCAAGAATTTCGGGTGGGGCTTTCCCCCAGTACCGTCCAAAGTCTAGTGGAGGCTCAGCATGAGGTTTTAATTGAAACCCAGGCTGGTGTGGGGTCGGGTTTTAAAGATTCGGATTACGAGGCAGTGGGAGCGACGATCGTTTCTGATGCGGCGGCGGCCTGGTCTGCCCATTTAGTCATCAAGGTGAAGGAACCCTTACCGGCGGAATATCCCTTCCTCAGTCAGCCTGAAATTCTCTTTACCTACCTGCATTTAGCGGCGGATCGGGAGTTAACGGTGGCGCTGCTCAATTCTGGTATCACGGCCATCGCCTACGAAACCGTGGAACTGCCCAACCGTCGCTTGCCCCTCCTCGAACCCATGAGCGTGATTGCGGGACGGCTAGCGGTGCAATTTGGGGCTCGGTTTTTAGAACGGCAACAGGGCGGACGGGGTGTACTCCTCGGTGGGGTTCCCGGTGTTTTACCCGGCCAGGTGACCATTTTGGGGGGTGGGGTTGTGGGCACAGAAGCGGCCCGCATTGCCCTGGGCATGGGGGCACGAGTCCGTATTTTAGAGGTCAATATCGATCGCTTAACCTATCTGGAAACCCTCTTTGGCTCCCAAGTGGACTTGCTTTACAGCACCTCTAACCAAATTGCCCAGGTTGTGCCCCACAGTGACCTGTTAATTGGGGCGGTGTTAATCCCTGGTCGTCGGGCCCCTCACCTGGTCAAGCGGGAACTGGTGGGCAACATGACCCCAGGCTCCGTAATTGTGGATGTGGCAGTGGATCAGGGGGGCTGCATTGAAACCCTCCACGCCACCTCCCACAGCGATCCCATTTATGTGTCCGAAGGGGTGATTCACTACGGCGTGCCCAATATGCCCGGTGCGGTGCCCTGGACGGCTACCCAAGCCCTCAACAACAGCACCAGTCCCTATATCCTGAAACTGGCCAACCACGGGCTCAAGGTGATCGAGCAGGATCTGGCTTTAGCGAAAGGGGTTAACGTGCGGGATTACCAACTGATCCACCCAGCGGTGCGGGAAGTCTTCCCCGATCTGGCGACGACTTTTGCTTAAATACTTCCTTGGTCTTCCTCGGTGATCTCATGTTCAAAGCCTTCCAGAGCCCTTCCCTTCCTCCCGGCCTGCTGATCCAACTGGCCCAGACCCTCTGGCAGGGGGGATGGAGCGTGATGATGAATCAAATGGCTCCGCGCAATGAGGCGGGGGAGTATGTGCGGCCAGAGAGTACCTTTCGGCAGCGGCTCAGTGCTGCGCCAGATAGCCCCTTTCCACCGGACTTTCAGCGCTATGGTCTCATCGTGGGTTGGAGTTGTCCCTGGGCTCATCGGACGTTGATCGTTAGAGCTTTAAAAGGGTTAGAAGCTTGCCTCCCCGTGACGATCGTTTCCCCCTCTCCCCAGGCGGGGGGCTGGTGTTTTGAAACCCCGGTTCAGGGCTTTACCACCCTCCGGCAGTTTTACCAACAGGTTTCCCCTGGCTATGGGGGCCGAGCCACCGTGCCCGTGCTGTGGGATCAACACCAGAAAACGATCGTGAATAATGAAAGTGCGGAGATCATTGAAATCCTTAATACCGCCTTTGCCTCCTGGGAGAGCGTCAATGCCCCGGATCTCTATCCAGAATCCCTCCGGGAAACCATTGATGGGTGGAACGAGCAACTCTATGACACCGTGAATAATGGAGTTTATCGCTGCGGTTTTGCCCAAACCCAAAGCGCCTACGAAACCGCCTGCCGCGACCTCTTTGAGACCTTAGATCGGGTAGAACTCACCCTGAGTACCCAGCCCTTTCTCTGTGGTCAGCAGATCACCCTAGCGGATGTGCGTTTATTTACCACCCTGATCCGTTTTGAAGTGTATGCGAACCTCTTTAAATGCAGCTTAAAACCGATCGCCGCCTATTCCCATCTTCAAGCCTATCGACGGCGGATCTACCAACTGCCAGGCATTGCCCCCACCTGTAACCTAGAAGCCATTAAACAGGATTATTATGGTAACCTGTTCCCCCTCAATCCGGGGGGCATCATTCCCCTCGGTAATCCCTTGGAGGTTTAAAAACCGGAAATCTTACAGGGAATGCCACACCGGCTATCGAGCCAAAGCGAAATTTAAAGGCGTGAAGGGCAAGGTATAAAATACAACACTACTCAAAAAGAAGAAAAAAGAAAAGAAAAGCCCC
>DALYGI010000499.1:0-2592 GCA_031971595.1 Prochlorotrichaceae cyanobacterium CTOTU29312 | reverse complement strand
GCCATCTCAATTTCCAAACCAGACTGCACCGCCACATCCCCCGCTGTGACGCGATAGCCTAATTTCTCTACGGCATTCAAAATCGCTGGGCGTTCACTCATGCTGGCTCTCCTTCACTGCTTTCCAGGATCCTTGGTCATTTTAACCTGGATTATTCAGGAGTATGGGAAAACCGGAAAGGAAGACCAAAAACGATCGTTGTGCCTTTCTTTCCTAGGGGGATCAGGGGGATAAATTCGCCTAACCAATTCGTCCCTTTAATTTTGGCTATTTAAATTAGGCTATTTAATTTGAGCTATTTAATTTGGGCTTACTGAACCACAAACACGGAGCAGGGGGCATGGTGTAACACATAATTACTGACGCTACCCAGTAGCATTTCCGCCAAACCACTGCGGCCCCGTCGTCCCACAACGATCAACTCTGCCCGCCAAGTTTTCGCCAGATTACAGATTTGCGCCCCTGGTTCCCCTTGACGGCTATCCCATTCGGTGGGGACTCCTTGGCGGGTAGCAAATTCACATTGATCCTGGAGCCAGTGTTCCTGATCCTTCAGGGCATGGTGAATGTGTTGATCCGCAATGGAAACGGCGGTTCGGGTGTCTAAGCCATACATTCCCAAGCCAATTAAGCCGCTGGCGGTTTCCGTGGGAGCCGGGATCGCATCGGGCAAACAGGCCATGATCATCAGTTTGCTGTGATACATCTGAGCTAAGGAGATGGCTTGGAGCAGGATATGTTCAGGTTCATCAGGCCGGCCAACGCTGTGGGAATCTAAGGCAACAAGGATTTTTTGGAGCTTGGGCAGGGTCACCGTCGTGGAAACCGTTGGAGAAACGGTGGTAGAAGGATCTAGTGCGCCTTCCTGGCCCTGATCATGCTGGATAGCTGACGTTTCAGGCATGAGCTTTACGCCTCTCAAAATCTAGAACAATGGCATTGCTTCAGTTATCGCACGGCACAGCGCACAGTAGGGCAAAAAGATAAAGAAGTACATGAATTGCAAAAGAACTTATAGGGAATAGGGGACAGGGGATAGGGAATAGGGGACAGGGGACAGTTTGAATGAAGATCAACAACCTGTAATTTCTGAATCTGCGGAGGTAGGGTCTGTTTGGATAGCCGATTTCTAATCGGCAGGTTATGAACCCCATAATCCTACTCCCTAACCCCTACTCCCTACTCCCTATTCCCTACTCCCTATTCCCTATTCCCTATTTCCTATTTCCCGAACGATCGTTTCTGCCACCCATTGATTGCCTAGTAAGCTCAGGTGAATATGATCGCTGTAGAGGTCGAGGGGGTTGGGGTGAGCGTTAAAGCTGGGTAAGAGATCGAGGTAGGAGATTTGGCGATCGTTGACCCAATGCTGAAGGCGTTGTCGGGCTTTTTTTTCGTAGTCCCGTGATCCGCCTTGCTGGTCTAGCTCTCGGCGCAGGGGGCTGAGGATCAGTAAAAATTGGGTGTTGGTGGTCTGGGTTAAGGTGTAAATATCGTCGATCGCTTTGAGGTTAATACCTACCACATCTTTTTCCGGGGGTAGGGGAACCAATTTGGAGCGTTTCGGCTTCAGAGCGGAGGGGAGGGGCAGTCGTCGCCAAAACTGTTCTAGAAATTCTGCCCAAGCGCAGAGGGGATAACGATCGGGATAGGCGGGATCTTGGCCTACGACTTCGGGACGGGGAGGAGCCCCAAAGAAGTCATCGGTGTTGATCACTAAAATTAAAAGTTGGGATTCAAAAGTGCCAAATTCCCGGAGATAGGCGAGTTCATTCCGGGGTGCCCAGGAACCTGCTGCTACATTTAAAACTTCGATCGATTGGGGAATTTCACCCTGAGCAACGATCGCCGTTGGGATTTGATCCGAGGCTGCAAGTTTTTGTTGAACCAATGCCGTTAAGGTCTGATCCTGATCTGTCCAGACCATGCCATTGACCAAGGAATCTCCTAACATCAAAATTCTGAGGGTTTGGGGCGATCGTTCTGGGGTGATGGGGTCGTTACGCATGGAAAATTGATTGATCCGAATGCGATTACCAAACCGCTGAATATTTTGGCTGGGGGCAACCCGATAGCCCATGTGCGGATCCGATCGATAGAGTAAGGGGCGACCAAAGCCAAACACCTGTCGGAGCAAGAGTTCGCTACCCAGGACTAGAATTAAAATGATCAGGAGGTTCATACGGAGAGTCACGATAGAAATAGTTTTGAGTTTTGAGTTTTGAGTTTTAAGTTAAATCGGTGTAAACTAATAGAGTACCGGAAACAAGAGATTTATGAAAAGTTCTTTCACCATCGTTTTGTTCAAAAAGTAATTACCAAAAATCATGTACCTTTGCTCATTTATCAAACAGATTCTCCTAAGATTTCATGGGTAATTTAAAATGGGTGATTTAATATGGATAAGCTATCTCTCTATCGACAACATATTTGCAATTTATTGCTGAAACGAGCGGAACAGGAATCGAGCAATGCGAATTTAGAACTTCAAGCTATTTTAGACCAAGAGCGGGATCACTATCAGTTAGTGTGTACGGGCTGGAAGGATCCTAATACCCATGTTTATGGCTGTATTGTTCATCTAGATATTAA
>DALYGI010000498.1:0-2602 GCA_031971595.1 Prochlorotrichaceae cyanobacterium CTOTU29312 | reverse complement strand
AATTACAGGGGCAACTGGTCGCCGTCACCACTCGGTTTATTTAATTTAATTGATGAGACTGGGTAGATTTTTAGATTTTTGAGATTAGATCTTCCCTATAAGCACAGGACTATGCTAGGATAAAAATCCTGTGACGGGGCGTAGCGCAGCTTGGTAGCGCACTACTTTGGGGTAGTAGGGGTCGTGGGTTCAAATCCCGCCGCTCCGATCGCACAGAAGCCTGGGACTGTAATGGTTCTGGGCTTTTGTTTTAGCTATGCGTCATCACAACCCGACTCAAGCTATCCCCAAAAGAACCGCTGATCTGCCCAACCCTTGGAAGTCTGGGGAAGTCTGGGGGGGTCATGGCAGCAACCCTAGGAGTATGTCACAATAACCAAAACGCTTAGTTCTTTGCTTCTAAATCCATGCCCGTGATAACCTCTCCCTTCCCTACCGAATTTACCGCTCCGGCAACCTTGCCCCCCCGAACTCAACTCAATGGAGAGTGGGAAGCATCACTCTCTCGGTTATTAGGGTTAGGACGAGCCGCAGGCGCTGATTTTGTAGAATTTTTTCTCGAACGAGTCAATTACATTAGCTGCATGGCCGAAGAAGATGCCATCACTAGCCTGGCCCCTCGCATTGCCACCGGGGCAGGGGTACGGGTCTTTGTTGGCAAAGCGGATTGCTATGTCAGCACCAATGACCTTACCTTCTCCGGGCTCCGATCGGCTCTGGAAAAAGCTTTGGGCATTATGGGCTTAATTCCCCCCAGCGGGGCCGCCTTCATTCCCGATGTGGTCTTAGAACCCCTGCGGGACTACGCCAGCCTGCGCCAAAAAACCACCTGGCTCGATCGCTGTAGTTCCATGCAGGAAATGGGCACCGTTCTGAGGGGCGCAACGGATCAACTTCGCCAAAAAGCGGATCATGTGCAGTCTCGCCGGGCCGTTTATTTCCGAGATTGGCAAGAAGTGCTGGTGGCCGCCAGTGATGGCACCTTTGCCAGGGACATCCGCCTCACCCAATCCGTGGGCTGTAGCCTCCTCTGTGCCGACGGCGAACATCGCACCTCCATTGGCAAACGGGCGGGCAACACCAGCGATCCAGACTTTTTACGCAAATGGGACTACACGGAGCAGGCGGAGGAACTAGCGGAATCGGCGGGCAAAATGCTCTACGCGGATTACGTGGAATCCGGGCAATATCCGATCGTCATGGCTAACGAATTTGGCGGTGTCATTTTCCATGAAGCCTGCGGGCACCTCCTAGAAACCACCCAAATTGAGCGGAAAACCACTCCCTTTATGGACAAAAAGGGCGAAAAAATTGCCCACGAAAGCCTCACCGCCTGGGATGAAGGGGTTTCCCCCCAAGCCTTCGGAACGATCGACATGGACGATGAAGGAATGCCCGCCCAGCGTACCCTTCTCATTGAAAAAGGTGTACTCAAAAACTTCATTTCCGATCGGGCCGGGAGCATCCGCACCGGCCATCCCCGCACCGGCAGCGGTCGTCGTCAGGGCTATACCTACGCTGCCGCCTCTCGGATGCGAAACACCTACATCGCCGGAGGGGACTACAGCCTGGATGATCTCTTTGCCTCCATCGACAAAGGCATTTACTGTAAAAAAATGGGCGGCGGCAGCGTCGGCCCCACCGGACAATTTAACTTTGCTGCCGATGAAGCCTACCTAATCGAAAACGGCAAAATCACCAAACCCCTCAAAGGCGCAACCCTGATCGGCGATGCCCAAGAGATCATGAGTCGTATTTCCATGTGTTCCCACGACCTAGGCCTAGCCGCCGGTTTTTGTGGCTCCATCAGTGGCAGTATCTACGTCACCGTGGGCCAACCCCACCTCAAGGTCGATAGCATCACCGTGGGGGGACGGTAGGTAGTTAGTTAGTTTTGAGGTTTGAGTTTTGAGTTTTGAGTTTTGAATTGGGGTACAGGGGATAGGTTATAGGGGGTTTTGAGGTTTCAGATAGGTTTGAGTGAACACTGACCCCCTAAGCCCTCTTCCTGTACGTGAATCTCTCAACCTAACGGTTCTGGTCAGCGGTTGCCCAAGCCTTTGAATCCAACCCAAGTGGCTTCAGTCAATCCGCTACACCAGAATCTTTGGCGTTCTTTCGCTAGAGTTTTTCGATAGTCTGTTGCTTCAATTTAAGTTTCAGAGTTCAGAATTTAAGTTAATTCAGGATTCTGGTAAACCTCTGGGATTGATGATTTACAAATTCGCTAAGATTCTCTCGACGTGCTTCAGTCGAGGCAGGTCTTCTTGTTGATCCCACCAATGAAAGGCACTCAGTTCATCGGAGGAAATTACCGGATCATCATCCGTTTCAATTAAAGCGACCTTATGCAGATTGACGACTCCCTGATAGTCACATCGAAACAATCGTTCTGCACGCCGGGCACTCATTCCCAGTTCTTCATAGAGTTCTCTGATGGCAGTGGCTAAAACGGGTTCATTCTTTTCTTGTTTGCCGCCGGGTAAAGAAAACTCTACCTTGTTTCGATCGCGCACCAAAAGAATCTTTTGATCTCGGATAACAATGGCTGTTCCTCTAATTCTCATTGTCTCTAATTCCTCTACTTTCCCATTAGAAATTC
>DALYGI010000497.1:0-2613 GCA_031971595.1 Prochlorotrichaceae cyanobacterium CTOTU29312 | reverse complement strand
GGATCCGCTAAGAGTTCAGCCCCCGTTCCCGTAAAACTGGCCTGACCCTGATCTAAAACATAGCCCCGATCGGCTAACATCAGGGCGCTCCGGGCATTTTGCTCTACTAAGAGAATCGCTGTTCCCCGATCGTTGATGGTTTGAATGTGTTGAAAAATAAGTTGAACCAGGCGGGGCGCAAGGGCTGCGGAGGGTTCATCCAGTACCAACAAGGGGGGATTGAGGATGAGGACCTTGGCCATGGCTAAAATTTGACGCTCTCCCCCGGATAGGGATCCGGCCCGTTGCTGACGCTTTTGGGCTAGGACAGGAAACTGTTCATAAAGCCCCTGGAGAGAGGATTGGAGGGCGGAAGGGGCCAGGGTGGCCGCAAAAGCCCCCATCTCCAAATTTTCCTCGATCGTTAAGGAGGGGAAAACATTTTGGATCTGGGGAACATAGCCTACCCCCAAGGCCACAATTTGGTGAGGGGGCATCCCCCCTAGGGGCTGATCTTGGAGATAAATTTGCCCTTGGCTGATGGGAACTAAGCCCAAAATTGCCTTGGCCAGGGTAGACTTTCCTGCCCCATTGGGCCCCACGATCGCCACAATTTCCCCTGGGTTTACCTGGATCTGGATTCCTTGCAAAATGGGTAAACCCGGTTGGTAGCCTGCATAGACCGCTTCGACCCGCAGGAGAGGTGAGAGCCTTGAGTTTTGAGTGTTGAGGTTTGAATTTTCCATCCTTCATTCTCAATTCTCAATTCGTTCTCCATTCTCCATTACTGAAACCGAGCAGCCTTCAGCATGTGATAGGTAATGAGCAACTGGGTCAGGGCGAGGGGATAACTTTGGAGCAGTTCGCCAGTGGTACCAGTTACTTTACCAATATTATTGTTGCCTTCCAAACTACAGAACTGCCCCAGATAGGGAACTTCGTTACAGAGAATATGCTCCAGTTCCTGGACTTGCTCGGCGGTGGCGCGGCTGTCTACTTGCAGCACATCCACGGGCTTATTCATATCCCGATCCAGGTCTAGGCGAATGGCATCTCCCAGGTGACTGCCTGCGGGACTGAGTAAATGGGTAAAGTCCGGGTGGGAAATGGTGGGACGCAGCACGAGGCGCACATTCAGCAACAGGTCATCCTGTCCCGATCCTTCGGCGGGGGGGTAAAAGCTCACCACCACATCCGCCCATTGCCGCTGGGGCCGAATAAAGGCTTCTGAGTCGGATTCTCGATCGCGTAGTTGCTCTAACACCTGCTCCGGTGTATAGCCCCGCTTCAGGGTATCCCGTTTTACTTTCCAGGAAGTCCGTAGCTCTTCCGGGGGAGCCAGATAGACCTTGACATCGTAACTGGTACGCATGCCAGGGCTGGAATACCCCAAAAGCCCTTCCACAATTACAAATTGCCGGGGCACGATATATTCCGGGGGATCAAAGCTGCCCGTAGAGTGGTTATAAATGGGCTTGAGGATGGATTGACCCGTTCGCAGCAAACTCAGGTGTTGCTGAATAATATCTAAATAATTACAGTCCGGGTGAAGGGCAGAGATTTTCATGTCCTTGCGCTGCTGCCGATCGTATCTGTGGTAGTCGTCGGTGCAGATGATCGTGACCTTTTCTTCTCCCAAAATTTGGGCAATCCCTCTGGTGAGGGTGGTTTTTCCAGCAGCACTGTCCCCCACAATGCCAAGGATAATGGGCCGTTGAGACATATTTTTATCCTAGAGTACCGTCAATGTCTTTCAGATTACCGTAAAGGGGACATAGAAATAGCTAAAAGAGCTAAAAGAAAGAGCTAAAAAATAACCGTGCGGTTGCCATAGGTTAACACCCGATGCTGAAGATGATGGCGCACCGCCTTGGCTAAGACCATCCGCTCTAAATCTTTGCCCTTGCGAATGAGTTCAGCGGGGTCATCTCGATGGGTAATGCGTACCACATCCTGTTCAATAATCGGCCCTTCGTCTAAATCTTCCGTGACATAATGGGCGGTGGCCCCAATAATTTTAACGCCCCTGGCATAGGCTCGATGGTAGGGGTTTGCTCCGGGAAAGGCGGGTAAAAAGGAATGATGAATGTTAATCACTGCCGGAAACGCTTTTAAAAACTGCGGGCTGAGGATTTGCATATATTTCGCCAGCACCAGCAGTTGCACGTTTTGTTCCCGCAATAATTCCAATGCTTTGGCTTCCTGTTCCTGTTTATTTCCCCCTTGAATGGGAAGGTAAATAAAGGGAATTTTAAAATGCTCGGCGATCGGTGCTAATTTTTGATGATTACTGAGAATTAAAACCGCCTGACCCAGTAATTCTCCTGCTTCCTGTCGCCACAATAAATCTAGCAAACAATGATCCTGGGTGGTAACCCAAATGGCCAGGTTTTGGGGGGTATCAGAAAAATGCAATTGCCAGCTAATGTCCAGGGGACGGGCGATCGCTTCAAAGGCGGGGGCCACTAATTCACGGGACAGATTAAACCCTTCCAGTTGCCACTCAATGCGGCTTAAAAATAGCCCCGTTTCACTATCCGTATGGTGATCGGAGTGGGTAATATTGCCGCCATTGGCGTAGATAAAATTAGCAATTTTGGCCACTAATCCCTTTTGATCGGGACAGGAGAGCAG
>DALYGI010000496.1:0-2646 GCA_031971595.1 Prochlorotrichaceae cyanobacterium CTOTU29312 | reverse complement strand
GGGAGCCTACTTGCGACGTTATTCAGTTAGCTCCCCGAAACGACAATTGAGCCTTTTTTAAAACTTTAGTGTTCATTGGCTTCATCCTGCTTAAATTTTCAACATCTGTTATCTCTGTCCCCTAGCAAAACTGAACAGCGAGGGGCAGGATCAACACAAAACCGAAACGATCGTGCCCAAGATTTTCTCCAATTCGCAACCCAATTTCCCGTAGGTACGGTTCACCCACGGGTGTGGGGAAGATGAATTCCCAACAAAGCCGTCCCATAGGCCGCCTCACTCTGGGCCGAAGGCAACACCGGAACCCCTAAGAAACGGGCTCGGATTGCTGTCCATGTCCCATTCTGAGCGCCACCCCCCGCCGTATAAACCCGCCGCACCGAGGGAGCCCCCCGATCCCTGAGACACTGGTATCCCTCCGCCTCAATGCGGGCAATCCCTTCTAAAAGTCCCTGTAAAAATAAACGGGGATCCGCTGGACGGGGTTCCAAACAGGGCGCTAAATGGGGATCGTTGCGGGGAAACCGATCGCCGGGTTTGAGGAGAGGATAGTAATGTAACCCCGAAGGCACTGCCGGATCGATCTGCTCACTGAGGGTAGCAAGGGCTTCCGGGCTAAAAAAATGACTTAAGACCGCCCCTCCTGTGTTGGATGCGCCCCCCACTAACCAACGGGAGCCCAAACGGTGGCTATAAATGCCCAAGTGCAAATCCTGCACAAACCGATCGCTAAGAAGTTTTAGCACCAAGGTCGAGCCGAGGGACGTAACCGCCTCACCGGTTTGGGTAACGCCACTGGCTAAAAAAGCCGCAATACTATCTGTCGTTCCCGCACAGATCACACAGGTGTGGGGAATGCCCCACCGATGGGCCACCGTCCCCAGCACCGGGGCGATCGGCTCTCCGGGGGTTAGCACGGGAGGCAATAAAGCCGCAAAATCCGCCTGACTTAACCACTGGGGATAACAGAGCCGCTCCACGTCGTAGCCCAGTTTGAGGGCATTGTGATAGTCGGAAACGCCTCGTTGGCCGTGCAGTTGCATGGCTAGCCAATCCGCTTGGTGCAGCAGTTGCCAGCCGAAGGGAGGAACAGTATCGCCCCATAGCCCTTCCCGTTGCCACCACAACAGTTTTGCCAAACTAGAGGTACTACTCTGAACCAGGTGATCCGCCGGAGCTAATGCCTGAAGCTGGGCTTTCACCCCCTGACCCCGATCGTCGTCATAGAGTAGGGGATCGGTAACCGGCTGTCCCTGTTCATCACAGAGTAAGACCGTGCCTGATGTGCCGTTGAAGGTGATGCGTCCCAAACACGATCGAACCCCCGCCGGGAGCGCAGCCAAAAGTTCATCCAGAGCCGATCGCCAGGTCTGGGGACAGGCCCGATCCGCCGCTGTAAAAGCTACCCGACTTTCCGCTACGATCGCTTTGTGGGAGTCGATAACAATCGATCGGGCCCCGGACGTTCCAAAGTCAATGCCTAGGCTATACATCTTTAAGCTGTGGAAAACGTGATTTTTCAAACATAAAATCGAGTCGAGTCGATCGTTTCTGTTATGATAATTTTATAACTCATGGAGGAGGCTAAACGTGTCTTCTAGATCTTTACAACAAAGATTGCAGGATACTCTCGAACAAGCTAACGTTAATTGAGGTTGCACTGAATGGCATGATCTGCATCAGGAAGAACTCATGGCAAACTGGGAAATCTGTCGGCAAAAACAGATGCTTCAGGATATTGAGCCTTTGGAATAGCTTTTCTGACAAAGTTGTAAGTTTCGACAATGGGGATACGTTACTACCCCCGCGTTTGAAACCGGGGATCTGATCAGTGTTTAGCGTTCTATGCAGGTTTTGCGCCACAAGTTAGAGAATTTAACGATGACCCAAACACGAACGATAAGCCTACGGCATGAGAATCCATTGGCAGTTTTCTTACAACAGCCAGAGACCCAACCCCCCTGTGAATACATTGCTGGAGAAATTATCCCCAAACCCATGCCCAAGACCCGCCATGCTCGTCTGCAAAGTAAATTGATTGAAGCCATTAATAAAATTGTAGAATCCCAGAAAGTGGCCTATGGGTTCCCAGAATTGCGGTTTACCTTTGGCGATCGTTCCATTGTGCCAGATGTGGCTGTTCTGCGCTGGACGGCTATTCCCTTTGATGACCAGGGAGAACCCCTAGATGATATTACGATCGCTCCGAACTGGATGATTGAAATACTCTCTCCAGGCCAGAGTGCAAACCGAGTCACCAGTAACATTCTCTATGCCCTGGGCTTTGGTACGGAGGTGGGATGGCTTATTGACCCGGACGATCGCTCTGTATTGATCTTTTTACCACAGCAACAACCGATTTTCTGTCGTGGTAGCGATCGACTGTTTGGATTGCAAGAGATTGACTTAGAACTGAGTGCAGAGGAGTTGTTTAGCTGGTTGAAAATGAACTGAAGCGCACGTTTTTAGGCTAGAACCAATTTTCCACAGGTAATCTTATGCTTTTTTCTCCTTCAAAATAATCCCTAAAGTTCCGGTTATTCTGAGGTTCAGTAGATTGGCATACCGCCTTCCTAGTGCATCATCTAAAAGGGTATCAACTTAAAGCGGGACACAAAGAGATCAAGAAACTCCCCCTGCCTTATA
>DALYGI010000495.1:1201-2647 GCA_031971595.1 Prochlorotrichaceae cyanobacterium CTOTU29312 | reverse complement strand
TCATCCGCGCCACTGTCTAACAGGGTTTTCAGGTCTTTCACCGTCATTTCAGCGATCGTACTTTGGGTTGCTTCTTCCATTGCTTTGGCCTGGGGAATTCCACAAAATTGTTGATAATCAATGAGCTTTTCGATAATGGGGCGTTCGGGGTTTGGCCGAAGTTTTAATTCCCGAAACTTCATATCGAGAGAATTATAAAGCAGCAATCGTCCGCTTAAGGTTTGGCCTTTGCCGAGGATAATTTTGACGGTTTCCGTGGCTTGAATAACCCCAATAATGCCGGGCAGAATCCCCAACACGCCCCCCTCGGCACAGGAGGGAACCATTCCCGGTGGTGGGGGTTCGGGGTACAAATCTCGGTAGTTGGGGCCGCCTTCATAGTTAAAGACCGTAGCCTGACCCTCAAATCGGAAAATGGAGCCATAGACATTGGGCTTATCCAGCAAAACACAGGCATCATTTACCAAATAGCGCGTGGGGAAGTTATCCGTGCCATCTACCACAATATCGTAGGGGCGGATAATATCCAGGGCATTTTCGGAACTCAACTGGATATTGTAAAGTTCCACCTGGCAATGGGGGTTAATTTCGTGAATACGATTTTTCGCCGATTCGATCTTGGGCTTGCCCACCCAGGACGTACCGTGAATCACCTGGCGTTGCAGGTTAGAGCTATCCACCACATCAAAATCGACAATACCAATGTGGCCCACCCCCGCCGCCGCGAGGTACAACAACAGGGGCGATCCCAAGCCTCCGGTGCCCACACACAGCACCTTGGCCGCCTTAAGGCGCTTCTGACCCTCTAGCCCCACTTCCGGCAAAATCAAGTGCCGAGAGTAACGGGCATAATCATCGGGGGTTAACTGGATTTGGCTAGTATCTAAGTTGAGCATAATGGCGTTTACTTTTTCAATAAAGCATTCATGAATCGTTCGCTGTCCCTCATGCACGGGGGTTTTCAGCTAGTCTAGAGCTAGTCTGGTTTTAACCCCAAGGCTGGGGACTATTCTAAGGGTTCTAACTCTTCTTCCCGCAGGTGTACTTTAAACTTGGGGCTAAAGGCAACTTGAATGGGTAAGTTGGCGCTAATAGCTTTACCGTTCCATTCATTCACCAGGGCAGAAACCTCCCCCTCCGTCCCTTTCAGGTCAAAGGCTTCGTTGCGATGCTGGGGATGGTGGTAAACAATGACAGATTCTTTGACACGCACACGATCGCCGATGTTCATAAGCCAACTTAAACTCCTTCAAGACGGCTTCTCATTGTCTCATAAAGGTTCGTAAAATTGTAGAAAGGATTTCTTAACGAAATCTGAAACCCCCTAAGCCTGAGGCTCCAGGGTCGCCAAAGGAAATGCTCAAGGGATCTCCAGGAACCTAGCCACTGGAGAAGCTCGGCTACCGCAGAATTTACTTACGGCGTTAGGGCGAAACTTAACTATGG
>DALYGI010000495.1:0-1101 GCA_031971595.1 Prochlorotrichaceae cyanobacterium CTOTU29312 | reverse complement strand
ACTATGGGCTTTAAGAGCGATCGTTCTGTCTGTAGCGATCGTGCTTGGGTTATAATTACAGCAACAAAACGATCGAGAGAAATAGAAAACTGTTCGGTAGGTTGGATTCAGGAGCGATCGGTCTTGGGTAGAAATGGTTTGGGAGCGATCGTATTGTCCCCGCTTCCAGCAAACCTAGTCTGGGACGATCGCTTTGATGTGTGGATCCATGGGGTCTTACGTTAATTTTTGTAACAAGGTGTTGAGATTTTTTTCTTAGAGAGTTTTTTTAAAAAAAAACTAAGATGAGCAATGAGGTTGGAAGCGATCGACTCCACCATCATTTCTTAATAACTATGCTCCTCGAATTCTGCAAGACCGCATAGCATTGCGAATGGCAACTCAAAGCGATGAGGAAATGAATGAACGGGCTTTTCGATAAATGCTGATTTTATGGAGGTTTCTTCAAATGTCAAAGCTACTTGAGCGAATTACAGTAAATCCTAGGCAATGTGGTGGTCGCCCTTGTATTCGTGGGATGAGAATTCGGGTGTCTGATGTTTTAGATTTGTTCGCAGCAGGTTTAAGTGCTGAAGAGATTTTAGAAGACTTGCCGGATTTAGAAATGAATGATATACGAGCCTCCCTAATATATGCAGCACGTAAATTGAACCATCCTATATTGGTAGCATGACAACCATTTGGAGCGATGCACATTTGTCTCCGGCGATAGCAACCTGGATCACAAATACCTTTGGGATTACAGCGTTGGCGTTACGGGATCTTGGGCTACGAGATGCAGAAGACCCTGAAATCTTTGAGGCTGCAAAGGCTCAAGGAGTAATTTTTATGACGAAAGATAGTGATTTTGTAGATTTAGTTGAGCGATTGGGATCACCACCGCAAATTATCTGGTTGACTTGCGGCAATACCTCAAATGCAAGGCTCAGGGAGATATTGAGTGCAGTTCTACCAGAAACACTAGAGTTGCTACGTTCTGGTGAAAAATTAGTAGAGATCAGTGGGGATTAGCATAATCCTTACACAAGAAGCGATCGGTCTTGGGTAGAAATGGTTTGGGAGCGATCGTTTTTAGTGGTATCATTACAGTAGAGAGCAGAG
>DALYGI010000494.1:0-2650 GCA_031971595.1 Prochlorotrichaceae cyanobacterium CTOTU29312 | reverse complement strand
TCTGCCCAAGGCACCTTGTCTCCCAAGTTCCAAAACCGCAAAATAACCCCTAAAACCGTCCAGAGTATGACCCAAACCCAACTGGGTAAACGTAGGCTAGGACGGATAGCAGGGAAATTGTTCACAGGGGGAATGAGTACGGTAAGGGACATAGACTAGTATACAAACTAAGTAGCCTAGCTTGATTCTGTACCCTAACTCGATTCTGCCTGACTCTACCCCCAAGCCAATGACGACAACCCCTGATTCTGCCCCCGATCCCATGACGGACCTTACCTTTTTTACCAATACTCCCCAGGCAACCCTTCTCGATCGCTTCAAAAAGATTTTACACCAAGCCCAATTTTTTGATGTCATTGTTGGCTACTTCCGCATTAGTGGCTTTCATCAACTTGACCAGGAACTCGAAAACATTGAAAAGATCCGGATCCTAGTGGGCTTAAGTGTTGATCACCAAACATTTGATGCATTTACAGCATCTCAGTCTCAAATCCGTCTCGATCTAGAATCCCACCAGCGGACACAGCAACACATTACCGAACAAGTTATTCAAGAGCTAGAGCGATCGGAGGACTCCCGCAACACTGAAACCGGAATCCAGAAGTTTATCGACTTGATCCAACGCCATCAACTGGAAATCAAAGCCTATCCCAGTGCCAACCTCCACGCCAAAGTTTATATTAGCCGTTTTGGGCCAAACGATCGGGACTTTGGCCGTGTAATTACGGGATCTAGCAACTTTTCCTGGTCCGGCCTAGTCGCTAACCGGGAATTTAATGTAGAACTGAAGAATAGCGCAGATGTGCAGTTTGCCTTAGCACAGTTTGAAGCCCTATGGGCAGAAGCTGTAGACCTGTCAGCGGCCTATGTGGAGACGATTCAGCAAAAAACTTGGCTCAATGAAACGATTACACCCTATGAGTTGTACCTAAAATTTCTCTATGAGTATCTCCAAGAGGAGATTAATCTAGATGAAGAAGAGCTAGAAATTGAGCTTCCCAGTGGCTTTATGGAGCTAGTTTATCAGAAACAAGCTGTAACCGCAGCCCGACGTATTTTAGAAACCTATGGAGGAGTTTTTCTAGCGGACGTGGTGGGACTCGGAAAAACCTATATTTCTGCCTTGCTAGCCCAGCAACTCCAAGGCCGTATTTTAATTATTTGCCCCCCTGTCTTGCAGGACTACTGGCAGGAAACCTTTTATGAGTTTGGGATTCGGGGCTTCCGGGTGGAATCCCTTGGTAAGCTGGAAGAACTCAAGGACCAGAACCTCGATCGATACAAATATGTCCTGATTGACGAAGCCCACCGCTTTCGCAATGAGGCGACCCAAGCCTATGGCCATCTTAGCCAGATTTGTGCGGGTCGGCGGGTTATTTTGGTGTCTGCAACCCCCCTCAACAATAAAATCGGTGATATTTTCAATCAACTGAAGCTATTCCAAGCGCCGCGCAAAAGTACAATTCCAGGCATTAGCAACCTTGAAAAGTTCTTCCACTCCCTAGACAAGCAGTTAAACCAGTTCAGCAAAAATGAGCCTGACGAGGGACAGGCTCTACAACAGGTTTCCCAGGCAATTCGGAGCAAGGTGTTGCGCTATGTGATGGTTCGGCGCACTCGCAGCGAAATTAGCCGTTACTATGGTCGGGACTTGCAGGAGCAGGGGCTAAGCTTTCCCCAGTTGGCGGATCCCTGCCGCATTATTTATCAGTTTGATGAGCAAACCGATCGCACCTTTAACCAAACGATTCGGCTGCTGAAGCGCTTTTCCTATGCCCGCTATATGCCGTTACTCTATTTAGATCAAGAAGTCTCCCGCTTTACCCAACAGGCCCAGCGTAATATTGGCGGCTTTATGAAGTCTATCTTGGTCAAACGCCTAGAAAGTAGCTTTTATGCTTTTCAGAAGACCCTGGGGCGGTTTATCCAGTCCTATGAACAATTTATCAAGATGTACGAGGGGGGAGTGGTGCTGATTGGGAAAGATATGGATGTGTATGAGTTGCTGGAGCGGGATGATGCGGATGAGATTCTGCGGCTCATAGAGGCCGATCGGCTACAACAATATGCAGCCGATGCCTTTCATCCAGAGTTTATAGACCAGCTACGATCGGATCTCGCCCTCCTCCAAGACATCCAACGCCTCTGGCAGCAGTTGGATCAAGACCCCAAATTAGCCCAAATTCAAGCCGATCTTCAGAATCATCCTCAACTTCAGGATCAAAAACTGATTATCTTTACAGAATCTAAGGAAACCGGTGATTATCTCTATCAAAACCTTGATCAGCTATTTCCTCAGCAGGTTTTATTTTATGCTAGTGATGGTGGAATTTGTCGGGATGGGCAGGAATCGGTCAAACACAACCCTAAAATTGCTAAAACCTTGATTCAGCGCAATTTTGACCCCAAACACCCTGAACCGGCGGATCAAATTCGGATTTTAATCACCACGGATGTTTTAGCGGAAGGCATTAACCTGCACCGGGCTGGCGTGCTGATTAACTATGACTTGCCCTGGAACCCGACCCGGATTTTGCAACGGGTAGGCCGGATTAACCGAGTCGGAACACCCCATGACCACATCTACATCTTCAATTGCTTTCCCACGGCTCAATCGGAGGCACAGCTAGGATTAGAGGCGAATATTATT
>DALYGI010000493.1:0-2658 GCA_031971595.1 Prochlorotrichaceae cyanobacterium CTOTU29312 | reverse complement strand
ACCTGGGTTGGGGCACGGGTCGCCCCTGGGCCATCGGGTATACCCTGCTGGCGTTATTGCTGTTTTATGCCCAATGGCAAAATCCCAAACACAAAACCCACCCATCCCAAGAATGAGATAAGTAGGCCAGGCTAAATAAGGGGATCTATCAATGACGGCAGAACAGGGATCTAATCAGTTGCACCGAGATCCCCGGTTTCTCTGGTTTTTATCGATCAGTGTGGGCTTTTCATCAAGAAGAAACCGGGGATCAGCCTCAAAAGCGATCGTTTTGCTCCCCGGTTTCTTCTCCAACGTAGTCCAACAATCTCTGAATAAAACCAACAGAAACCGGGGATCTAGTGGACTAAGTTGTGTACTAGAATGAATCGCCGTTCAGGGCAAAGAGGCGGTAAAGGATTCGAGGATGGCAGCGGAGCGGAGGGGACGATCGAGATGATGCTGGGCGTAGTCCCGCAGGAGTTGTTCGAGTTTGCCCCAGGCCAGATCCAAATCCAGATCGGGCGGATGGCCATAGGGCAGACTGGGCTCCCGGAGCCGTTGCCGTTCCACTTCGGGCAAAATTCCCGCCTGGAGGGCAATGTGTTGGAGGGTTGCCAGTTCTGCGGCGGTTAACGGGGTTAAGGTGCGTTGAAATTCACCGGGATCTTCCCCTCGATAGCTCCGATCGTCCGGTGAGGGCTGAGGATCGAGATTTAAGCTGATAATGCCCCCGGCGGTGATACTAAACCCCACCCGCCAGTAGCGATCGGTGAAGTTGGGGCGAATGACCTGACGGGTACGACAACAATGGTGAACCTGGGGAGCCACTCCGGCTAAGGCGAGGAAGTGAAAACTCCCCTGGGTGAGCAAGGGCAAGAGGGCGGAAGGGACGGTTTGTTCCAGTTGTTTTAAGTGCGATCGTAAGGACTCAAATAGTTCAACCTGGGGATGATCTCGCAGGGCTTGGGCCAGGGTCAGTTCAATTAAATATTGACCGGCGGCCAGGTGTCCTAAACTGCGGGTCAGCCCTGGATAGGAGTCTAGGGTTTCTGCTTGGATAATGCGCTGAAAGTTACGACCGGAGGCCAACAGCAATTCATTCACCACAAATAAGGTGGTACGTCCCCCCAGTTTGGCTTTGGGTTTACGGGATCCCGCTGCGATCGCTTTAATCAAACCTCGTTCTGGGCTGAGGATGGTGAGCAGACGATCGGCCTCTCCCATGGGGCTAACCTGGAGATTAATACCCGTAATTTTATAGGTTTTAGAATTGGACACCGTAGTTAGGAAAGGGGGCGATCGGTGATGGATTCATATCGATGAAACTCGGATCTATTCGGATCTAAATTTGGGATTCATCCCACTAGAATTAAATTAGGATACTCCCAACTAGAATTAACTAAAATCAATGTAACCAAGCCTGGTCAACCTGTTGATTTAAGGCGGCCAAATCCACCCGATCGCTAGGCTGATCGGAAACGATCGTAATGTGTCCGAGTTTGCGCCCGGGTCGGGATTGGGTTTTGCCGTACCAGTGCAGGGTAGCGTGGGGAATGGCGGCCAATTGTTGCTGTTGTTGTTGATAGTCACGGGTGGCGGATTCGTAACCCAGTAAGTTAATCATAACCGCACTGGGATATTTTAAGTCTGGTGAACCCAGGGGCAAATTTAAGATTGCATTTAACTGTTGTTCAAACTGGGAAGTATGACAAGCTTCGATCGTATAATGGCCTGAATTGTGGGTTCGTGGGGCAACTTCATTCACCAGGAGACGATCGTTAGCATCTAGGAAAAATTCTAGACCAAAAATGCCAACGCCTTTTAAAGTTTCGATAAAGGTTTTAGCCATTGCCTGCACCGATCGCTGGAGAGATTCGGAAATGGGGGCTGGGGCAATGACACAACGACAGACCTGATCCGCCTGTTGGGTTTCCACCACTGGATAAACAGCAACTTCCCCCATAGACGATCGGGCGATCATCACCGCTAGTTCTCGCTCAAAGGGAATAAATTCTTCCAGTAAAAAGTCTTCAGGATTTTCGGTTTGAATCGCATTTTTTAAGGCTTCCTCATTCTCTAAAATTGAAGTGCCTAACCCATCGTAGCCCTGTCGTCGTGTTTTGAGCACTACCGGAAAGCCCCAAGGATTTTCTAATTCCCCTGCTGCATTGCGGGTCAAAATACAAAAATTAGGGGTGGGTAAACCAATTTTTTGCAGATAACAGCGCTGATCATATTTATCTAAAAGGGGGGCTAAATTTTCTAAACGAGGCGCAAAATTGACCCCTTGATCCGCCAGTCCTTGTAGAGCCGTTAGGTCAACAAATTCATTTTCAAAGGTAATCACATCACAGGGCTCAGCCATCTGGGCCGTGGCCAACGCATCCGCGATCGGCGCAAGGATCGTCCCCGTGGCGATCGTCACTGCGGGATCGGAGGTGTGGGGGGTTTGCACCCAAAATTCATAGCCCATTTTTTGCGCGGCCAACCCTAACATCCAGGCCAGTTGACCACCACCAATAACGCCAATGCAAGGGCTACTGTATCTAAACATATCTCAACATCTGAATCCAGGAATAGAGGTTAGGGGTTTGGGGTTTATCGTTGATTTTGGCAAAGGGCCAGAACGCAGCAATTTATCTTACCCTAGCAGCGGGGGAACCGCTAGATCGATAA
>DALYGI010000492.1:0-2661 GCA_031971595.1 Prochlorotrichaceae cyanobacterium CTOTU29312 | reverse complement strand
TTGGAAATTTAGTTGGATCAAAAGGGCTTACCGGCCTTATCTTCCGATGCCGGTGGTCATTTGCAGGTTTCGGAAACCGGGGAAATTGTCTATCTCTTTCCCGCCAGTGTACGCACCATTTTGTTAAATAAGTTCTGGCGGCTCCGGGTTACCCAAACCCTGGGCAAAATTTGGCAAGTGAGTTTTTACCTGATCAGAATTTCCTTTGGGGTGATCCTGGTGGCCTCGATCGTCCTGATGGTGGTGGCGATCGTTGCCATTATCTTTATTTCGATCAACGCTCAGCAAAAAGACGAGAACGATAAATCCAATGATGACGGCCTAGATATTTTCTGGCGATCGAATTCCTTCTTTAATATTTGGAACTTTTGGTATGTCTTTGATTTCTCCGACGATCGCCGGGGGTATCGGTCTAAGGCTAAGCAGCACAAAAAAGGCAAATCCGGCAAAAAGGATCAGTCCGACTCGAACCTGAATTTCCTCGAAGCGATCTTTTCCTTCCTCTTTGGGGACGGTAACCCCAATGTGGATTTAGAAGAACGGCGCTGGCAGGGAGTGGGCAGTATCATTCGCAACCACGATGGAGCGATCGTTGCGGAGCAGTTAGCCCCCTATCTTGATCTATCCTCTAACCCCTTAGACTCAGAGGATTATATGTTACCCGTCCTGATTCGGTTTAACGGGTACCCGGAAGTCTCTGCGGAGGGGGGCATTGTCTACTATTTCCCCGAATTGCAGGTCATGGCCAAAGAAGCAGAGGATCGGGACGTTCCCCCCTATCTGAAGGAATCCCTGTGGCGTTTTAGCCAAGCGGGGGGCGGGCAACTTGCCATTGCGATCGGTCTGGGGTGTTTTAACTTAGGGCTGGCTGTAGTGCTGGGAATCCTCCTCCAGGGAGACATTGGGGCAGAATTGGGCGGATACCTAGGGTTTGTCCAGTCCATTTATTGGATTTTATTGATCTATGCCCTCGGCTTTTTAGGGATCCCCGCCGTGCGCTTTTGGGTACTCAAAGCCCGCAATCTCCAGGTGAGGTCTCGCAATCAGCAGCGGGAAGCCCAGGCCAACATTCTCAGCGATCCCACCCCAGAGTTAACCCAGAAACTTCACTATGCCCGTCAATTTGCCGCCAGAAAAGTCATTACGGATAAAGATATAACCTACTCCACGGAGGAGGATTTACTGGATCAAGAGGTTTCACGGGCAGATCAAGTCGATCGGGACTGGGAAAAGCGGTTGTCAAACGGGTAATGCCCTATTAGAGAGCGGAACCGACCAGCCAGATTGTGCCCTTCTCGGAGGAGACTGTCTGAAGTCGGCTTGGGCTAGAACTCCCCGTATACAGGCATTTCTGAAGGGGAGAACCGGCCCGCTTTCATCCAAGCTTTACAAAACAAGCCGATTTTCTGGAGATCCAGCCCACTTTTTTAAAGATTTGATGAAGTTCCCTGTGAGTGCTTGCGTAACGAATGTTACCAGTGCATTATGAATTCATCAGGCAATGAGCCTCTCGCCTTCCACTTACAGAAAATTTCAGGAGATTCAAATATGAAAAACCTTAAAACCCTTCTCGCCGGTTCCGCCGCCCTCGCAACGATCGCCTTCGCTAGCGTACCTGCCCAAGCCTATGACCTAAGCATTGAATCACTTAATACGAACACCGATTTTGTTGATCCTGATGCTTCGCTATTTGATGTTGACTTTAACGTAACTGGTACTGGAGTCACTTTCTCCTTTGCTAATAACGATGATCAGTACGGATCAACGATTACCAGTATCTTTTTCGGTGAAGCACCTAACTTTGGTAATATCTTTGATCTCACCACTTTTTCCCCTAGTAATGGTAGTGGTGTTTCCTACAAGGATACCCTTAGTTCTGGTGGGCCTGCTTCATTAGGATTTACTGTTGAGTCAGAGGCTGATCGCACGAATGCGGGTGGTGTGAGCAACGGTATCAATTATGACGAAACATTGAATATTTCGTTTGGTTGGGCAGGAGAAGCAAAAACTGAGAGTGAGATCGCAAGTTTGTTTAATTCAGGTGACTTAGCTCTTGGTTTCCACCTCCAGACTATTAATGGTAGTGGAAGCGAATTTTATGGTACTTCAACTTCAAAAGTTCCTGAGCCTATGGGTCTCCTCGGTATGGTTGGGGTTGGTCTAGGGGTGGCAATGCGTCGCCGCAAATAAGCCCTAGAAGCTTAGACAATACCTAAGTAGAAAAAACAAAAAAAGGTCATCCGTGAGGGTGGCCTTCTTTTATTTTAAATCTATTCAATCTAAATCTAATCTATTAGATCTATGGGTGAATGCTGTGTAGATCAGCGGCGGAAACCGTAGAAAAATCCCAGAATATGAGCTTCTTTTCGCATACGTTGTAACTCAGCCTGGTGCTGCTGACACAGATCGGCATACCATTGACAATACTCCGCTTCCGCCTGCCGATACTCTACCTCCTGCCGAAACTCTTGGGAGAGGGCATGGGCTTCTAAAACCGCTTGAATCGGAGAACCTGGATCCGGAGCCAGCCAAGGGAGATGGTAACGATCGGTCATGGGAGGGAGAGTTTTGAATTATGAGTTTTGAATTATGAGTTTTGAATTATTAATTATTAATTATTAATTATTAATTATTAATTATTAATTATTAATTATTAATTAT
>DALYGI010000491.1:0-2667 GCA_031971595.1 Prochlorotrichaceae cyanobacterium CTOTU29312 | reverse complement strand
GCGATCGTTCATCTCACCAACCTACAATCCCTTGACCTCAGCTTTAATCAACTGAGAAGCCTACCGGATGCGATCGTTCATCTCACCAACCTACGATCGCTTTACCTGAGCGGAAATCAACTGAGTAGCCTACCGGAGGCGATCGTTCATCTCACCAATTTACAATCCCTTGACCTTTCATGGAATCAACTGAGTAGCCTACCGGAGGCGATCGTTCACCTTACCAACCTACAAAGGCTTGACCTCAGGAAGAATCCACTCGATACTTTTCCCCCCCAAGTGCGCGAACTCCCTCAACTGGAAACCCTCAAACTCTATAACTGCGGGATTCAAACCCTGCCGGATTGGATTCAAGCCTTACCGAACCTGAAAAAACTCGATGTGCGAGCTAACCCCCTGCCCATTCCCCCCGAATTGCTGGGGCCAAAAGAGTGGTACAAAGATCCGGGGGATCTCCAGACCATTCTCAGCTTTTATTTCCAGAGCCAAACCGCTGAGGCACAACCTCTGAATGAGGTGAAACTCTTGATTGTGGGGGAACCGGGGGCGGGCAAAACTACCCTCGCGCAAAAATTTCTCAATCTTGATTATAAACTCAAGGAGGATGAGAAAAGTACCGAGGGTATTGAGGTGTTGCAGTGGGAGTTTACCCAGGGGAATGGGCAACTTTTTCGGGTTAGAATTTGGGACTTTGGCGGTCAGGAAATCTATCATCAAACCCATCAGTTTTTCCTGAGTCAGCGATCGCTTTATATTCTGGTGGCAGATACCCGCAAGGAAGATACGGATTTCTATCACTGGCTGAATACGATGAAGCTGTTGGGGGGCGACAGTCCGGTGATTATTGTCAAAAATGAAAAACAGGATCGCCGACGGGATATTAATGAGCGGCAACTGAAGAGGAAATTTTGGCAGTTGGAGCGGGTGTTTGCGGTGAATTTAGCCACGGGTCGGGGGTTACCGGAACTGGTACAATATCTACAGCGCCGCCTCACCATGTTAGATCATGTGGGAACGCCTGTACCGCCTTCCTGGTCAAGAGTTCGTGCTACCTTGGAAAACTGCACTGAAAGCCGCAATACCCTCGATCGGGGTGAATATTTTGAATTTTGCCGCCAGCAAGGTTTGATGGAAACAACAGAAATGCTCCGTATCAGTAACTATCTCCACGATTTGGGAATTTGCCTCCATTTCCAAGGCGATAAAGTGCTTAAAAATCTGCTCATTCTGAAGCCAGAATGGGGAACAAAAGCAGCCTATGCCATTCTGGACAATCCCAAAATTCAGAATAATTTAGGACATTTTACCACGGAAGATCTAGCAGAACTTTGGACGGATAATTATGCACCTTACCGCGATGAACTGCTGGAACTGATGCAAAAATTCAAACTCTGCTACGAAATTCCCCGCCAGCCCCATCACTACATTGCCCCCCAACTCCTCAGCGAAAATCAGCCGGATTACACTTTGGAAAATGGCTCCAGCCTACGGCTACGGTATCAGTATGAGTTTATGCCCAAGGGTCTGGTCAGTCGCTTAATTGTGGAGTTACACGAGTACATTGTTTACCAAGAAGAAGCGGGGCTGGTGTGGAAAACAGGCGTGGTGATCACCAATGGCAATGCCCTCGCGGAAATTAAAGAAAATTATTCCCAGCGGACGATCGATCTGGAGGTGAGGGGAAACCGTCAGCGAGATTGGCTCTTACCCATTGCCCATGAACTGGATAAAATTCATGCCAGCTACAATACCCAGCCGGGAGAAGAACGCCTCAAAGTCGATAAATTAATTCCCTGCAACTGCGATCGGTGTGCCACCAGTCCCGATCCAGAGTTTTATCCTAAACGGGTTTTAGATCAGTTTTTAGACGATCGTTGTCTAGAAATTCAATGCCGAAAAAGTTACGATCGGGTGAACGTGCGCCGCCTATTGGATGATGTGGTAGACGAGATGGTTTACCCCGATCCCCAAACCCTCAATCGGCGTGGATATTTCAGCCTCGATCGGGAAATGGGCGCACCGATCACGCCACCTCTGCCGCCACCGCCCCACAATCCCACCCTATCCACCAATCCCCAAGGGGTAACCGTCATTATTCAACAAAATCAGGAGAACCCAACTGTGAGCAATCAACCCCAATTTCAAGGCGATTATGTCCGTGGCGATAAGGTCATGGGCGATAAAGTTGGCCGCGACAAAATTGGCACCCAAATTAACAACGCCTCCCCCAATTTGGTAGAAACTGTCCAACAGGTTAAAGCCCTCCTCAATGAACTTTCAGAAGAATACAATCCCCACACGGAAAAGGGACAAACTCTCATTACCCAACAAGCTCTCCAACGCCTAGAAAGCGATCGTACCTTGCGGGAACGGTTACTTAATGCTGTAAAAGAAGGAGGTTCCACAGCGATCGAAGAGATGGTGGATCATCCCGTGGTAAAACCTTTAGTCGCAGCGGTGAAGGGATTTATGGATGCTTAAACTAAGAAGCTATCGCTTAAAATTGCTTGACTTAGTAGTTCTCAAAGAAGACTTACCCGATCGGGGTCTTCGACGAGGAAATATAGGAACGATCGTTGAAATTTTTGACGATCAGGCTTACGAAGTAGAGTTTGTCGAACAACGCATCCTGAAAACGGTTTTATCCTATGGCATACTGAATAGGTC
>DALYGI010000490.1:0-2672 GCA_031971595.1 Prochlorotrichaceae cyanobacterium CTOTU29312 | reverse complement strand
GCAGGTTGGAGTCAAAAGATATTCCCCACACCCGTGGGGGTGAACCGCCTGTACCCACAGTATGATTGGGGTGCCATTGCTAAATATTCCCCACACCCGTGGGGGTGAACCGGAGAGAACTAGGGAGTGCTAATTGGGAGTGGTGATATTCCCTACACCCGTGGGGGTGAACCGTTTGTCCCCGAAGGCGATCGTCCCGAACCGCGCATATTCCCCACACCCGTGGGGGTGAACCGGAAAATAAGCCAGAAAACGATCGAATATACAAGATATTCCCCACACCCGTGGGGGTGAACCGCTGAAAGAGGCGAAATACCTTAGTCGCAAGGCGAAACCTGGGGAACCAGATCTTGCATGATGGGAATCTTCTTCTTATCTGAGCCAAGTCCCTCTAAATTCAAGGCTTGAAGACCAGATTGAATTTCTGCATAGCCTTCCCGCACTAGGGCATAGCGATCGGATGGAGCGTTTAAAATCTGCTGGAGTTTATCGGGGGCATTAAAAATGGTTTTGCTATTCCAAGGACTGGCAAAGGGCTTGGGTTGGTAGTCATTTAATAACTTCTCCACCAAGGTTTCAGCAGAGTCAATTTCTAAATAAAAGCAATCATCCCGCCAGTATCCCGGAACTTCCGAAATCCGCAATAAACCGATCGCCTTGAGCCAGCCGATCGCGGTGGTGGGGGTGAGATGGGGGAAAGCGATGCCATGAGGGGGGGGTGTATTAACCATAGTCTGGGATCCAAACTGAAGGGATTCGATTATGTTTGATGCCGAATAGGTTGAAAGCGATCGGTTGAGATAGGTGCCTGTAGTCACGTCCCTGATGTGACAGGCTACTGATAGTGAAAGCGGGCTTGTAAAAAGTAAATTTGGTTCTGTTTAATCAGATAAACTAAACGATGCTCCTGGGTAATACGACGAGACCAAATATTATCCTGTAGATGCTTGAGACGTTCTGGTTTGCCAATGCCATTGAACGGATCCGCTAAAACAGCCTCTATCAAATTGAGAATACGATCAAACGTGGCAGGCTGAGTTCGTGCCCACCAGATGAGATCTGCCCGAAAGTTCGGATCGAAAATTGCGGTTATGCTTGCCGCTTGAATTGCCGATGGCGGACTATCGGGATCTTTTGATGATGTTTTCTTTTTCTTAACCATGGCACATCTCTAGTCGAGAGTTTTCTGAATTTCAGTCTTGAGATCTTCTAGAGTTTGGGGAGTTCCCTCTGCTGACTCTGCACGAGCAATCGCTGCAAAGAGACGTTGGGCATTAGCCGGCGATCGCAAAAGTGCTAATGTTTCCAGAATATTACTCAACTCCTGGGCTGGGATCAGTGCCACAGACTCCTGACTGCGACGAGTGATCAAAGCGATCGTGTTGTCCTTCAGAACTTGATCCATCAGTTCAGCTAAATGCTGTCGGGCCCAGCTATAACTCACTTCAGATTCGGGAAAGGAAAGCATAGGATAAACCATGAGTTGTACAACTTTACGGTACATCAAAACAAATGAGGAGGGTCAAAATATGGAGTGGAACGATATTCAGAAGCTTTAACATCTGCGTTGCGAATTAGGGCTTCCAGGTAACTCAACCGAAACGGGCCGTAAGCTTTATCCCGCAACAGCTTCATTACCTGGGGCTTCCAGTGCTGATAGGTAAACCCAGGGGGAAAAGTCAACTTGGTCGTCGGCAAGGTTTCGATACCCTCAATTTCAACCACAGGCAGAGCGGATCCCAACTCCACACCCCGCAGAATCTGGGTATTGAGAGGTTCGTTGGGATGAGGAGGGGTTAAACTCTCTCGAACTTTCCCGTGGTGAGCCGCGATTAAATACTGAGCTAGGAATGGTGCCCCTTGAGTCGCCGCAGCGATCGCACTCGCTAGTTCATGACGAAACCCATTCATGGCGCGAGGATTGCCGTAGTGGGTTGATTTGGCTAACAACTCTGATCCGGCATTTGCAAACGCTTGCCAGACTTCAGCAGTGCCTTTGATGAAGTGGTTTTAGAAACCGCAGGAGTTGGCACCACGGGCACTTTTTTAGCCATGACCAGTAACGGCGAGGTAAATTTAGGAGTGGCCCAGCGGGTCGTAGAAGAATTTGATCCCCGACGGGTTTTAGCCGTCTTTCCCCGTGATCCCCAGGCCAACACCCAGCCCGCCAACACCAAATCCTCCAAAAAAATTACCCAGGCCTTTTGCCCCGAAATTCCCCTCAAAAGTTGGAACACCTACCTCAACGATGGTTCCGTCAAACTAGGTCAAACCCGCCTACGTTCCTTAGGGTTCGAGTTTCAAAAAGCCCACCTAGAAGCCCTCATTCGCAGTCAGGAATTGGTTCCCCTACTGTTAGAGCGGGAAGAAAGCTTAGAGGTGATGGCAGCGGAAGACGACTGGAAGCCAGGGGACTTAATTATCTATCTCTTGCACGATCCCAAACCAGCCCTGCTCAAACGGCTCTCCGGGGCCAAACAACCCCTACGGATGGCAGAGCGACTAGCGGCAGTAGAAGAAGTCCCCATTCCCCTAGATTTCCCCAAAACAACCAAAGCAGAAGGGGGCTAAACCCACCACCGACTCCAAGATAGACCCAGCCCCCTCAGAAACAGCGACCCCAAAACGATCGTTGTGGAGTCATCCCCTTCGAGTTAATCGCCACTCAAAAC
>DALYGI010000489.1:0-2680 GCA_031971595.1 Prochlorotrichaceae cyanobacterium CTOTU29312 | reverse complement strand
GTCACATTATATTAGTGACACACCGCGTATAAACTACAAAAACTATAAAACTACAAATTACCGCGTACCATGGCCAGGGTTTCCCCTAGCTGTTGAAACCGCACTTCTAAGGCTTGTTTTTGGGCTAAGAGTTGGCGCAAATGCTGATAGCGGGCAATGGCAGTACTCACCCCTGGTAACTGATCCGGTGGACAGGGCCGGGCCCACATTTGCCCCTGATCGTCCAGGCCACAGAGGCGATACCCTTGAATCACGCCATCCAGGGTCGCTTCTGCTTCTAACCAGCCATCCACGATCGGCCCGTCTAGGTAAAGGGCTTGAACCTGTTGATGTAAGTTTTCTAGCTGGGCTTGCCAGTCCTCCACGATCGCAGCAATATCCTGGAGCAAACTCAAGGGAAAGAGCGGGTTGTGGCTGTGACGATGGGGATTTAACTGAACTTGCTTGAGCCGGGGCAGACTGGGTTCTTTGAATACATCCTGCTGCACCGCAAAAGGCTGAACCGTAATAGTGGCTTTGTTGGCACTGGGATAGGGAGAAACGGGGCGGGGGGATTGCACGGACTGGGAGACCACTCTAGCGGAGGGTACGGGCGGAGGGGATGGGGGAACCGGGGCAGATAACGATCGTTGGGTCACAATCTCCATCTGAGGAGAGGGGGCTAAGGCAGAGGAGGGGGCGGGTTGGGGCGCAGTCACACTAGGCGACTGGACGCTAGCAGACTGGACACTGGAAAACTGGACACTAGGAGGCTGGACACTAGAAGACTGGGCACTAGCAGCCTGAATACCAGCAGACTGAACACTGGAGCCACTCGCCTCAGGGGAACCCACCGGCGGGGAAATGAACGAGGCAGGATTTTCCGGGGCGGCAGTTAGGCGAGAGGTGGGTACAAAATCTGGCGGAGGTGCTGCAACTTGGGGATCAGCGGTTTCAGGCTTTTTCGGAGTCACTTCTAACCTATCCAACCTATCCCCAGCGATCGTTTGTGGCTGAGGCATTGTAGCCCCTTGGAGGGACAGGGGCGATCGACGGGAACGAGTCCGTTTAATTTCAAAAGAGCAGGAGGGTCGATCGTGAGCTACCGATCGCTCGGCTGCCCACCGTTCGGATGATCGTTGAGAAAGTTGGGGAGGCAGAGAAGGATTCATTAATTTTGATGCATGAACGATTGCATTGCCCTATGTGGCCCCCTAATGTGGCATTGATTGTCTAAAGATGCAAGAGGACAGCACAGTTTTTAACCGATCGCTGGTGCGTTGGTTCATAGCCCTATCGCCAATGGTGATCCGTAAGCCGCCGCCGGTATAGCGAATCAGGGTTCCCTGTTCCCAGAGCCGATCGAGAAGGGTGTGGTAAAACAGGCTGGGATTTGCGGCTAGGTCGGGATAGGCTTCCGGTTTTAAGCGGAGAAAGAGGAAGTTCCCCACACTGGGATAGAGATGCACACCGGGGAGGGCTTGAATCTGCCGGGCTAGGTGTTCCCGTTCGGCAATCAGGTCAGGAATACTTTCTAAAATCAGGGCTCGGTTCTCCAGGGCAGCGATCGCAGCAGCTTGGGCAAAGGTAGGCAGGTTGTAGGGAAGGCGCAATTTTTCCAGCACAGCGATCAGTTCCGGGTGCCCCACCGCATACCCCACCCGATGGGCTGCCAGGCGAAAGGCTTTGGAAAAGGTGCGGGTAATGACCCAGTTCGATCGCTCTAGCACAACCTCCAGCAGGGTATTTTGGCTAAATTCAAAGTAAGCCTCATCGATTACCACTAAAATTTCTTCCGGTAGGGAGAGGAGCCAGTCGATTTCTGCATCGCTTAAACCGTTGCCCGTAGGGGAATTGGGATGCACCATAAACAGGATCCGAATGGGGGGCTGCCCAGCGGGGGGACGATCGATGGCAGCTTGGGCGGCTTGGCAATCCACGGCAAAGTTGGCATCCCGTCCCACAGAAACCACCGGAATCCCTAAACTTTCCGCCAAGATTTTGTACATGGAAAAGGTGGGATCTGCCACTAACACCGAGCCTTGGGCGGGTAAACAGGTGGCAATCAACAGCGATCGGATTAACTCATCGGAACCATTCCCCAGGCTCAAATGCTCTAGCCCAAAGTTAGCGGTCTGACTAGGGATGCGGGGATGGCCGTAGCGCCGGGATTCCTGAACATAGGCGAGTAACTCCCCCTTAAGGTGCTGATGACTGCCATCGGGATAGCGATTGGTGTGGATTTGCTGTTGATAGACGATCGCCAGGTGTTCCTTAACCGCCAGGGGCAAATCAAAGGGGCTTTCATTGGCATCCAGAGCATCCCAGGGCTGGCTAGGGGTTGGGCCATGGCCAGGATTGGGGACATAGCCAGCGGTTTGAGCCAGATCAGGACGGAGAAAGGGGAGCATAGGTTTGAGTTAGCGGTAAGCCTTTGGGCTAGGGAAGCAAAGATCAGATTCTACCAGAGCCCATTAATAAGGTGTATAAAGAGGAGCATGGAAAACAATTCACCCTTTGCCCCGTCTTCCCGGCCATCCTCCGCCCTGTCCCCAGAGCAACAAACCCTGTGGCAAGATCTGCTTCAAGATCTCAATCAGAATAATATTCTCTGCCACTGTCGCCATTGCGATCGAGAATGGGTGGCTTCTGCGCCTCAGCCCTGTACCTGTGGCAGTACGGCGGTAGAGTGCTTTTCCTG
>DALYGI010000488.1:0-2685 GCA_031971595.1 Prochlorotrichaceae cyanobacterium CTOTU29312 | reverse complement strand
TCAATTATCGGGTGATTAATCCAGGCTCTAGCGCTCCTGCTGGAACATCTTCCCGCTTCCCGGAGGGTAGAAAACAGCAGGATCCGAGGGAAAATCCTCAGGGGTGGGATGATCCGGCCAATGGAGAAGATTGGTAGATCTCCCCTGCTTACCCCCTCACAACCCGTGCTGAGCCAGCCAATCCAAAATCGTTTGATTAACCCGATCGCTACACTCATCCTGGGGGCAGTGTCCCGCCTGATCTAATTCCACCACTTGAAGACGGGGATTCAGCCGGGCACAACGGCCAGCCAATTGGGGCGGCACCAGCCGATCCTGTTTACCCCAAATTAGTAGCATGGGAATTTGCATCTGGGGCAAGGTCGATCGAGCCTGATCTGCCGGGTCAACCTGGCCCATGCCACGGGTCAAACACCGCAACGCCAAAGGCGCTAGAGGATCCTGAGTAGGCTCTTGGATCAGGGCTTTTAATTCCCCATCCACCCAGCGCGGATCCACATAGGCATTGCGTAGAGCGCTGAACAAAATCCGAGGAGAGCGAACGATCGCCAGGAGGGGGTTAATGATCAGAGGAGAAGTGAAAATAAAGGTTAAAGCATAGCGAACCCAAGTCGCAAAAATCATTCCCCTCCGGGGATCAATCATCCCCCTCTTGGGAGGGGTCAGGGGTGGGTCGGCCCTCCGAGAAGGAGCTAGGGACGGGTCAACTATTCCCCTCTTGGGAGGGGCTAGGGGTGGGTCGGCCCTCCGGGAAGGAGCCAGCACAGACGCATCCGGTAAATTAATCAACACCAACCCCTTCACCCGATCGCCATACCGATGGGCGGTCAGCAAACTGATCACCGAGCCGAGGGAATTTCCCACC
This sequence comes from Prochlorotrichaceae cyanobacterium CTOTU29312, assembly GCA_031971595.1. Lineage (GTDB taxonomy): Bacteria > Cyanobacteriota > Cyanobacteriia > Prochlorotrichales > Prochlorotrichaceae > JBEAPM01. The sequence goes on along the minus strand of DALYGI010000488.1, from coordinate 1,820 downwards.
AAAATTGCCGATCGTTGCAAAAAGGTGTCACAAAAATCCGCAATCAGTTCCGCAAAAAAAGCAGGATTATAGTTTGCCCCAGCCTTTTGCGATCGTCCAAACCCTAGTAAATCTAAGGCATAAACCGGACGGGATTCACTTAAAATCTGTAAATTATTGCGCCAATGTCCCAACGCAGCCCCAAATCCATGGACACACAATAAGGGGGAGGATGAAGACGGGAATCGAGGCCGCAAATAACAGTAATGAATGCGCCAACCTCGCCACATCCAATAGCGATCGTAGCCTAGCCGAGGGGAAGGAATCATACAGAAGTAATTATGCAGAAGTAGTTAACAATAGGTAACCGGAATGTTCGAGACGACTAAGAATTTTCTGAACCGATTCAAATGCCTTTTGGGCAGAATTTAATTCTAAGGTAACCAAGTCTAACATATTCAATTGTTGCCAACGCTGCACGATCGTCCAGACCGATTGTTCCCCATCAAATAAGGGCACTAAACAGGCAGCGGTTAAGCAGTCGAGAATAATTTGTTCCTGGGAGAGAGGTAAATGGGGCGTTAAGGCAAAGGGTTGAACATTTTTAAGACTTTCAAGCAGCGATCGTTTGACCTCTGGGCGATTGAGTTGGGGATGAAATTGGACTTTAGCCAACTCCCATTCCCGTTGTGTCCATTGGGGGATAAGCTTTGGTTTCGAATCCGACTCTCCAGGGGCACAAGCCCAGAAGTCTAGCAGGCGATGAATGGGATTCAATCGCTCATAAAAGTGAAGATACTGTTCGATCGTTAGGGTTGCTAAATACTGCACAACACGATCCGGGGGCGTACTACGAAACAGGCTTAAAATATTCCACGATCGCCAATTGACCATATTAATAAACTGTAAGCCAACCTTCTCTAAAATCTCAAAACATTCCGGTACAGAGTAACCCTTATCTCCCTGAAGTAAATAGTTTGCTAAGATAAATTCTTTTTTGTTGGCAGTCTGTAACAGGGAAGGAAATACTCTTCTTTTCAATTCCACAGAATTATCTAAAGACTGAAGGAATTTAACGCTATCTAACATTTCTTCTTCCTGGAAGTTTTGCTTGAAGAACCCTATATCCTTCAAAATATTTTGAACTCGAAAATATGCCGATCGTTGCAGGGCATTATGAAGATTAGCCCGTACAATTCCCTGGGGCTTCAAAACAGATTTCATGGAGGCTAAGCCCTGGACGGGATCCTGAAGTAAATAAAGAACTTCATCGCAGTTAATATAATCAAACTGTACCCCCAATTCAGATAAATGATCGATATTGAGAACCTGGAATTTGACATTAGACAAGCCGTGGTGTTGTAATCGTTGTTGAGCCACTTCAATAGACTTGGGAGAAATATCAATGGCTACAATTTCAGCGCCAGGATTCGCAAGGGCCAGGCACAATGTTGTATAACCCGAACCACAGCCCACATCGAGCATTTTGGGACGCTCCAGGCGGGGAACTTGGCGATACTGAAGATAATAGGGGGTAATCCAGTTATGGGAATAGAGGAGTAAATGCTCCGCTTGGGGCGATCGTTCGATGGGAATGTGGGGATAGGGCTCAAACTCAAATTGTTGCCGGACTTTCTCAATAAAATCTGCTGGACTTTCCTCTAGGGGAGACTCAAAATCCGGTGAACGATCGTCTATAGACATCACTAAAAATCCTCTTGAACAATACTTTCCGTATCCTTAATACAGCAATAAAGATTAGTGTAGGGGGTAATTCCCCTGGTTGCCGGTTTCTAGTAGAACGAAGCCCAAGCTCTTAATGCTTAATGCTATGTCCCTAG
>DALYGI010000487.1:0-2709 GCA_031971595.1 Prochlorotrichaceae cyanobacterium CTOTU29312 | reverse complement strand
GTTTAATCCAAAAGTTGGCATCTTGCTTTAAGCGATCGATAACGACCTCCATTGACGAAACAGTACCATTTTTCCGACCTTTTAGCAAAATACCCAAAGTGCCTGTAATTGATAACCCTAAAGTTCTAGCAATTTGTCGGGCTTCCTTTTCATCAAGTAAAATTTTGTCCGCAGATAGTTCCACCGCAAGGGCAATGGCTTCAGATTCCCCTTGATGAAGCTCACGGCGAAGTAAATTCACTAATGCGCTACTTTTAACTGTTGTGGGAATGAGCCATCCTTCATTGAGGGCTACTTGCAAGGCACGAGAACCAGGCAAATCGTCATTAATTTTCAACTCTGTTAAAACTGTGGAAGGAATGTAAACCTGCCCAAACTGTTGAGGAAGCAGGAATAAATGCTCAACGATCGCTAAGTTCAGAAGCGGAGAAGTGTTACTAATAACGCACATAATCCAAGTCTTCTTCAAGTTCAGTTTCAGTATAATGTCGAGGAATGTTTCGCTCTTTTATAAATTGACTAAATTGATAATGGTCAAGGTTAGCAAGTTCACGAGCTTTGCCAAAAGACAGTAATTCTTGAGCGTAAAGTGCAAGCGCAAGCTCTTTTAGTAATTCCAATTCAATGCGATTTTCCGGTAATCGAATCGCCTGAATAATCGTTTCAGGAATAGATAACTGCATAGACTTTCAAGGGGAGAAAGGAACTTAAAATTTCAATCAACTTAAGTACGATCGGAAGTGTCACCGTGAATATGAATTTCGCCAATATAAGCCGTTCCTCCTGCGACCTTCGTTTGCCAACCCCTGGCATTGTCCCGATTATTCTGAACCATAGAGCTATTATCATCGATCTGGGTCAGTTCAAAATGAATCTCGTCCGCCAACTTTTTCACCTCCTGAGCAAAAGATGACTGCTCATCCTTCCACAGTGAATGCAAATAATTCTTGAGTTTTTGAAACTCCTCCGGTTGATCCTGTGCTGCTTTTTCCAGGACGGTCACGGCGGTGCTATTGCCCTTAATTTTTTGCCAAACGATCGTTCCCAGGTTCATCACCTTCTCAGACAGACCAGCCGTTAGGTTTTTGCCCAACTCCCCTGCCCCGCCTTCCACAAATTTATCCAAAGCAATCCGAACGATCGCCTGGGCCGCTGCTAAGGTCAGGATAGACATCACCATAAACCTCCTGTAAAGGATAGTGCTTTAGACTTTAGACCATCTTGAAACTTGAAACTTGAAACTCATCTTAAACTCATCTAAACTCGTGTTACGTCCCGGAAATTCCTACAACTTTATTAGTCTAAGTTAGTCTAACTAAGTCCAAATTAGTCTAATTCACTCAAGCTTAAGCGGCTCTTTTGATCCTTAGAACCCACTAAAACCTCGATTTTTTGAACGAACTCTTGGGTCAGATCCATAAAAGCCTTTGCTCCCGCTGATTTGGACTGCAATAGGGTGACAGGCTTGAAGCTATCCACGGCTTTAGAGACATTAATATCCGAAGGAATTTGAGTTTTGAAAATCTGAGCCTCATTAAGTCATGGGCAATCCAAGTGGGTGGGTGTTCCGCTGCACGGCACTTTCGTAAACGGTACTCCGAACAGGGTTGAGAACCCAGAGCTAAACTTCCTAGATTTTACCTAAAACCGGCCCCGGCGATCCTTAAGACATTGCCCCCTCCCCGGCGAAAATATGAAGAAATACAAATAAATATTAAGATTTTGCTCACTCTTCTGCAATTATGAGAAGAATATGAAAATGAAACAATTATGAAAAATGCTGTCCATGTCCCACTGTCGTCTCCGGGGAGGAATTTTAGGCTATTTGGTCGCGCTTGGCTTGATCGCTAGCGGGCTAGGGGGCTGTGGGGATGCTATTCCGGTCAATCCGCAGGGGTCTTCCCCAGGTGAACCCGATGGCCCAGAGGATTCCAAAGTAGTCTTAACCACCTTTACAGTTCTGGCAGACATGGCCCAAACGATCGCCGGTTCCGAGCTTGAGGTAGAGTCCATCACCCGTTTGGGGGCAGAAATTCATCACTACGAGCCCACGCCCAGTGATTTAACCAAAGCCCAAGGAGCGGATTTAATTCTCTATAACGGTCTCAACTTAGAAGTGTGGTTTGAGTCTTTTTTGGGCAACCTCAAAGACGTACCCGCCACCTTATTAACAGAAGGCATTGAACCCATCCCCATTGCCGAAGGAACCTACCGCGATCGTCCCAATCCCCATGCCTGGATGTCGCCCCAAAATGCCTTAATTTACGTGGAAAATATTCGTAAAGCCTTTGTGGAACTGGATCCCACCAACGCTGACCTTTATAACCAAAATGCAGCGCAATACAGCGAAGCCCTCAAAGCCATCGACAAAACCCTCCGGGAAGCGATCGATCGGGTTCCCCCATCCCAGCGGTATCTAGTCAGTTGTGAAGGAGCCTTTTCCTACCTAGCCCGCGATTACGGACTCCAAGAAGTGTATCTCTGGCCCATCAACGCCGACCAAGAATCCACCCCCAAACAAATTCAAACCGTCATTGAAAAGGTAAAAACCCATGATATTCCCGCCGTTTTCTGTGAAAGCACCGTCAACGATCAAGGTCAACAGGAAGTAGTCAAAGCCACAGGCGTAAAATTTGGCAGCACCCTCTACGTCGATTCCCTCTCCCTACCCGATGGGCCAGTTCCCACCTATTTAGATCTGTTGAAATA
>DALYGI010000486.1:0-2709 GCA_031971595.1 Prochlorotrichaceae cyanobacterium CTOTU29312 | reverse complement strand
AAAGGAAAAAAGAACGGAGGAGTACAACCCTTGGCCTGGTGCTGGAGTAGGGTACTTGCCCGCCTCAAAACCGACCTTGGACGATCGCCTCCTGGCTCCTATTCTGTTACAGGGGCTACCGTGACCCCGCGAGCCAAAGCCATCCACGGCTCAATGTCCAACTCACAGGATCGCTCCTGGGTCAAGAGGAATACAATACAAGAGGAATAAAGGAGACGATCGCTCCCCAACCTACGGCTGTACCCAATACTTTATTTAAGTAGGTCGGGGTAATTATCCTGAGGTGGGGATCACGTCAAAACAAGGGTCTCAGGCATTTTTAGCGCGGTTTATTTTCCCCGGCCTACTTAGCTTGATTAAAAAGAAACGGCTTGACCGAAGAAATCATACGCTCCAACTCGGTTTTGTTATGCTTGAGAAGATCATGCCCCCATAATCCAACCGTATTATCAGAACAGTTGGCTGAAAGAGTTTCTCCAATGGCTTCCAAGCTCTCCCCAATGCTACGCCTTAATTCCTCTGGGTTAGAGAAGGCTCCAAGTACAAACACTCTGTCCTTTACATCATCTGGAATCCGTTGCTTGATGTAATCAAGGCGATCTTCTCTTTTATCAAAATCAATAAGTAAGACAAAATATCTTTTCGGATACTGTCGCATTTTAGGCATAAGTAGGCCAGGCTAAATAAGGGGATCTATCAATGACGGCAGAATAGGGCTTTCAGCCGATTTAAAGCGCCCATTACTTTGTCTGATCTACTTACAGTCTCTTATGAACTTATCGACTGTTGCTTTCCACCCACCGCTAGGTGACAAAACTCGAATCGATCTGTAACTCAGTGAATAATGAAGCAAAAATCCATTGGCTATCTCTGAGTTAGCTTTATCTTCAGGCAATACCAAAACATGTGGCAAGTTATTATTAGTGCTCATAATTCTACATCACCAATGATTAAGCTATCTATCAGATCACCACTAATAGATACTTCACTTAATAATCGAATTAAGGTTGGCTCTAGATGGCTTTTCCGATCAAGTACAAAAGTATTTTCACTCGAAAATTTTCGAATAGACTCCTCATTGTGTGAAGTTGCTAAAAGTTGTCCACTATTTTTGAAAGAACGTCGTAGAGAAGTAACAAAATGCCCAATCTCTGATAAAGAAAGATAGTTATCAGGCTCATCCCAAAAGCAAAAAAGTGGGCCGTAGTATTTGTTGGCCGCTAGGACAACTGCACAAAGGAAGAAGCATTTCTCACCATCAGATAAATCTTTAAATGCAATAGTCAAGTTTGTATTATTCTTCTCAAACCTGACGATCATGCTCTTGAAGTCTTTTCCAACTAATTCATTTTGAATGTCACTAATATCAGGCATTACGGCTTGGAGATATTTATCTATCTCTTTATAAGCAGCAGGATAACGGCTCAATACCCCTGAGAACCACTCTCCAAAATTTGAGCCATCTCTCTTTAGCTCTAAAGTTTCACCATTGGAGTCTCCAGTGATTAAGCTCGGAATTGGAGCTAGAATAATCATTCGTGCAAGCCAAGTTTTGAAAATATGGATCGGGTCAGCTTCTGATTGTTCTTGGATCACTGGAAGGGCAATAAGATGCCAATCTACTAAGAATTGAGCATCTTGATTTCGTGAAGTCAGGGTGACCTGTGCTTCTTTTCTAGCGTAAACGGGCTCTCCTGAAACCAATAATTGTTCTTCAAATACTCGAAGCTCTCTAAAGCCTTCCGGTAATTCTAATGCCAGCACATACCTGTACAAATTATTCTTAAGGAGTACCTCTATTTCAAATCGAATAGGAACCTTAGATCTGTTGGAGGAAAAATCTTTGGGTTGAACGAGTTGCCCAACTCTATTGACACCTCGACCAATACTCTGAAATAGCTCTAGGGAACTAGCGATGGTTGACTTACCCATACCATTTCTTCCAATTAAAAGTGCGGAGGATATTTCCTTAAGAGAAAATTCAAAATTCTCCAAGCATCTAAAATTATGAACATACAGCCGTTGGAGCATAAAAAACAACTCTGAGTTTTAGAAAACGAAGATTGTTAGACAACATCCTTTAACGAATCTAAGTAGGTCGGGATAATTATTCTGCGTTATATTTCAAGCCTATCAGATGGACTATATGGATTTACGCCCGTTATGTAACACAGTTTTATTTCCCCGACCTACTTACACGATCGTTAACTTTTATCGTCCGTAAATTCATAATTAATTCTAATCAAAATATTGGTATCAATTAATATTTTCATTTACCCTCTTTCTCCATAAATGCTTTCTCGACTGATGGCTTCATCAGATAAATTCACTGTATTCTGGGAACGGGTTTTAGCCCATTGCTCTAATTCTTCAATCCACTTTGCTGGGGTGGTTTTTTTATTAAAAGTTGGCTTTTTATAATGGAAAGCAAAATAAAGTTCATGTAATAGAACTTGTTCCTCCTGGGTAAATGTGTTGATAATCTGAACCAAGGACTTTACTAACTGCGTGTTCATCGGATGACCTCTTCTGAATCTGTAGAAGCTTGCTTTAATTGTACGATCTTACCATCAATAAGATAGTGCGCCACTTTCCTAACATCATTGCCTAGGCTCCGAGCCGGGTCTTGTATGGTAATTAAGTTGATACCCGTATTTAATCTTTCGATCGCAGAAAGTCTTGAATTTTTTTGAGGTAGAGGGGGGGATT
>DALYGI010000485.1:1500-2710 GCA_031971595.1 Prochlorotrichaceae cyanobacterium CTOTU29312 | reverse complement strand
CTAAGGATCGTGGGATCGTGAATTCAATAAACTGGAAAGTCCAGGATTAAACCACAAAGGCACAGAGGCACAGAGAACACAGAGGAATTCCTTTGAGGCTTTTGTATCTTTGTGGTGAAATTCCAGGTTATCAAGTTTGCATTCCTAAGGATTCTGCTCGATCTCCGCCTTCATCCGCTCCAGGGTGAGTTCCATCTGTTGAAACATTTGTTGGGGGGTTAAACCAAATTGACCCAGGTGGGTTTTCAATTGCTCCACCGTCATTTTAGCCATGAAATCTTCCGACAGTTCAAAGCGCTTCATAAAGATACGATAGCGCTCCATCATCGTTTCCATTTGATCGATAAATAGTATTTTACCCTCTCGATCAAACTTGCCATAACGGCTTCCCAGTTGCATTAAAGCCTGATAATCCTCAAACAACTGGCGTGCTTCCTGCTGCACAATTTCTGAATCAAAAAAGCTCATGATTTTCCCCCAAGTGGTCTACAGTCCCCAGAAGATGGCAGCGGGACAGAGAGCATAAAGTATATAGTAATGATGTAGTCATCTAGGTCGTTCAGCGTTGGAGCAACTGAGTCTTGTGAACACCTGAAATAGAGCAGGTGAAATGGGGCAGATAAACGGCCACCAGATCACAGAGCCTCGCAATTCTTACGCTAAAATTTAGTGTAAGGGAGAAATCGATCCATGACGATCGGGTGGACGTTCGGTTTTTCACACTAGGGGTCATGATTTGGTGCTGCTACCTTGAAGTTATCTTGAAATGGGCAATCCGGGTCTTCAGACCTCCGTTACCCACCTACCGCACGTTCCATTTCTGTGCTGGACAGGGCTAACCGACTCTCCCCCTTGTCCGTAAGGTGCTGTAACTCCCACCCATGACCTAATCATCAGTGAGGATACAACGGTGAATACAGATTTTAAAACTAGCCCTAATTTTTTTCACGATGACTCCAGCACGTCTCTAATGTCCTACGTTCAATCCATGAACCCGGATCTGGTGGCTCAGTTGTCTAAACCTCAGTCCCAGGAAGTGCTACAGGTGATGGAACATAACATTGCGGGTCTGCTGGGAAATCTGCCCTCGGAACACTTTAATATTGTGGTAACCACTAGCAAGGAAAACCTAGGACGGCTCTTGGCCTCCGCCATGGTGAGTGGCTACTTTTTACGCAATGCGGAACTCCGCCATTCCTTTGAACGATCG
>DALYGI010000485.1:0-1400 GCA_031971595.1 Prochlorotrichaceae cyanobacterium CTOTU29312 | reverse complement strand
AGAGGGGCAGGGTTTAGAGAGTTAGGTTAGATCTTAATTAATTCATCCTTTATGCCACCCAGGGCGGTAGGTCTTGCTAAACTTGGCAGAGCCTACTGCAATGGGCATTATTGTTTTGATTAGTGGCTATAGAGGACGTTAGCATGGCTTACTTTTGGTACAAAGCATTCCATATCATTGGGGTGGTGGTTTGGTTTGCCGGATTGTTTTATTTAGTGCGGCTCTACATCTATCACGTTGAAGCCAACGATCGCCCCGAACCGGCTCGAAGCATTCTCCAAGAGCAGTACTTAATTATGGAGAAGCGCCTTTACAACATTATTACCACCCCCGGCATGATCGTGACCGTGGCCATGGCGATCGGCTTATTGACCGTGGAGCCGGACGTTTTGCATGAGCCCTGGATGCATGTAAAATTAGGCATTGTCCTGCTATTACTGGGCTATCACTTTTACTGTGGGTGTTTGATCAAACAACTGGAAGCGGGAACCTGCCCTTGGGGGAGCCAACAACTCCGCGTCATGAACGAAGTCCCCACCGTCTTTTTGTTAATTGCCGTGATGTTGGTGGTGTTCCAACGAAGCTTACCCACCAATGGTAGCGTCTGGGTGATTGCCGCCTCGGTCTTGTTAATGGGGGTCGGTATTCAATTTTATGCCCGTAAGCGCCGTCTCGATCGGGAGCGCCTGGCCGCCAACTCTGCCCCATCGGCAAATTAATACTTCATTCAGTCGAGGGAACTATTGTGCGGATTGGTATCGTTGGTTTGGGACTCATTGGCGGCTCCTTGGGGTTAGATTTTCGAGACCAGGGGCATTTTGTGGTGGGGATCAGTCGTCAACCCCACACCTGCGATCGTTCCTTGGCTTTGGGAGTGGTAGATGAGGCAGGGATCGAGTTAGAGCGGGTTCAGGATTGTGAGGTGATCTTTCTCTGCACTCCTTTAAATGTGTTGGTTAAAACGACCCTGACCCTCCTGCCTTACCTCAAAGACGGGGCGATCGTTACGGATGTGGGCTCCGCAAAAACCACGATCGTTGAAGCCCTGGAACCCCACTGTCCTAACTTTGTTGGCGGTCATCCCATGGCAGGGAAGGCGGAACGGGGGATCGATGTGGCCCAGCGGGGACTCTTTGCGGGCAATCCCTACGTCCTGACCCCCACCCCCACCACTCCCCCATGGGCAATGGACACCCTGCGCTCCCTCATTGAGCAACTCCAAGCCCGCTATTACACCTGTAGCCCCGCGCAACACGATCGGGCGGTGGCCTGGATTTCTCACCTGCCGGTGATGGTCAGTGCCAGCCTGATTCAGTCCTGTTTTCAGGAGACGGATCCCACGGTCTTAAACCTGGCGCAAAAGCTTGCCAGTTCAGGCTTTCGGGATACCAGCCGGGTGG
>DALYGI010000484.1:0-2712 GCA_031971595.1 Prochlorotrichaceae cyanobacterium CTOTU29312 | reverse complement strand
TTACGCATTTTACAAAAACTACCCGATGAGTTGAAACAATCCCAATCCTATATGGGATCCTCGTGGGCAGATTTAGAAGAACATTTACTAGTCATTCATTAGCCCCATTAGATTGACTAGCCTTAGCTAGGTTGAGCTAAGTTTAGATAAATCTAGCTAGCTTCAGTTTCATTTTTTCAATACATTCAAACCCTGAAAAAAGTATTTGAACTTACGGAGATCGCTATGGTTCAACAACCCTATTTAATGTTTGACTTAAATCATTCTCTCTATGGGATTGCTGCGGATTTCGTTCAAGAAATTTTCTTCTTACCGGCCCTAACCGATTTAGCGGAATCGGAACCGGATGTGGCGGGGATTCTCAGCTTACGGGGAGAAATTTTAACCGTCATCGATCTCAATCAGCGCATGGGCAAGCCCCATCACCCTTTTACCTTAAATCATTCTGTAATTGTGGTGAATTGGCAAAATCATCGCTTAGGTATAATTGTGAACCAAGTTCACGGGGTGGAAACGATCGAGAGTGCGGATATTTCTACCCATTTTACCAATGGATCGGGACTTCAAAAGCCCATAGCCCCTAAGGGAGATTGTCCTCTACTAATGGGTTTGGCTCAGCACCAAGAGCAGATTATTCCTTTATTGAATCCAGAGGCTTTAATCAAGGGACGATCGCTCTCGGCCCAGGCTTTACCAGAGATTCTGAATTTAGAAAGCAATGGCTTTTCTAGATATACCTCAGAACAGGACTCGGTACAGTCACCAAAACCGTCTCTGAATGCCAAAATTGCTGAGCCATCTCAGGAGTTTATGGCGGAATTCAGTCCCCACGAACAGGACGTGCTCTACGATCGGGCTCAGAGTTTGCGCCATGCACCGGAAGGCGACAGTTCCAGTGGGCTATTACCCCTAGCGGTGGTGGGCTTACAGGGGGAATATTTCGGCTTAAATTTAGAGCGCATTCATGAATTTACCGAAATCCATCAAATTACCCCTATTCCCTGTTGCCCACCCCATATTGTTGGCAATATGAACCTACGGGGAGAAATTTTAACCCTTATTGATGTTAGCCATGTTTTACAACTCAAAGGAGATCAAACTCAAACAGAAAATGTCACCACTCGAAATCAACAAGCCGTTGTGGTTCGGATCGATAAATTAGTGGCGGGGGTGACGGTGGATGCCGTCCATGATGTGGTTTATTTACACTCTTCGGATATTTCACCAGTGCCCGCTGCGGTTCACGCCATGAACGAGGATTTTATTCGCGGCGTTGCCTCCTATCAGGATAAGCAAATGAGTATTTTAGACCTCTCTAAGATACTTTCAAGCGACAATTTAGTTGTGAATGAATCCATTTAAACCGAACTTCTTCTTTTCTCCTATCCATACATTACAGGGGATGGGGAGAGACTACTCAGGGATGCTCCATCAGTCTCAAGACTTCACCGATTGAAGTTGTCCAATCCTATTACGATTTGCATTAAAGGGGATCACCAAATGTTACAACAAACTCAAGGCTGGAGATTACGGTACTGGATTTTAATGGGCTATGCCATTCCCGTTGCGGCCCTCATTTTCTCCGCGATCGTCACCTATATGAACGTTCGCACTGTTCGGAACAATGTGGACGAAGTGGATCGTTCTTCCCTAGTTAATTTAGGACTCGCCCAAGCGGAGGTTGGAGTACAGGCCATGTCTCGGTCTTCCAGGGGCTATTTACTCGATCCCAGTAGCGTATCGGAAGATACCTTTAAGGCAGCCATTCAGGAGTACAACACCAAACTAGAATCCGTTGCCACTGAGATCCAAAACCCAGAGCAGAAAGCACGGTTAGCTGAATTACAATCGACGATTAAAATCCTAGAAGGCATTAACCGCGACCTTATTGACACCGCCAAGCAGGATGTGGCGAAACCGGGAGGAACCACTCAACGGGCCATTGAGCTTTGGAAAAAAGACGGGGGGCGATCGGAAGCAGAAGCGGTCAGTAAATTATTCCAAGAAATTCAAGAAAAACAAATCGAAATTGTGGCAGCTAATCAAGTCTTGCAAAACAGTTCCCTGCAAAATCTGCGAAATCTTAGCGTAGGGGCGGCGATCGCTTCCACCGTTGCTTCCGGATTTTTTGGTCTGTGGATTGTGAGTCGCACTTCCCGACAGATGAATGACTCCGCCAGTTCCATCGCCAGTTCTACCTCCGAAATTGCCGCCACCGTAGAGCAACAAGAGCGCACCGCCCAACAACAGGCCGCCTCCGTGAACGAAACCACCACCACCATGGACGAGCTAGGGGCATCTTCCCGCCAATCCGCAGAGCAAGCCGCCGCCGCTGGGGCCAAACAAGCCCTCGAACTGGCAGAAGGGGGAACCCGCGCCGTCGATCGTACCCTAACGGGCATGGGCACCCTGCGGGACAAAGTAGGGGCGATCGCCGATCAGATTATGCGCTTGAGTGAGCAAACCAGCCAAATCGGGAGCATTTCCGGCTTAGTGAGCGACCTGGCCAACCAGACCAATATGTTAGCCCTCAACGCCGCTGTAGAAGCGGTTCGAGCCGGAGAGCATGGCAAAGGTTTCGCGGTTGTGTCTGGGGAAATTCGGAAACTTGCGGATCAAAGCAAAAAATCCGCCGAGAAAATCAACGCCCTCGTCCAAGACATCCAAAACGCCATTAACTCCACCGTCATGGCCACAGATGAAGGAACCAAA
>DALYGI010000483.1:1570-2717 GCA_031971595.1 Prochlorotrichaceae cyanobacterium CTOTU29312 | reverse complement strand
CAAGACACGAATGGCAGAGTCATCGGCACCATTACGATCGGTCAAGATATTACGGAACGCAAGAAAATCGAAGCCATCAAAGACGAATTTATTGGTATTGTCAGCCATGAAATTCGCACACCGTTAACCGCCATTCAAATGTCTCTAGGGTTGTTGAATACCGGGGTTTATGCCACTAATCCCGAAAGAGCCAACCGCATGATTGAAATTGCCTTTACCGACACCAAACGCTTAGTGAATCTGGTCAACGATATTTTAGATCTAGAGCGTTTAGAATCCTCTCGAACCATTCTAGAAAAAAAACTATGCTCCGCAATGGAACTCATGGAGCAAACCGTAACCACCCTGAAAGCGATCGCCCATCAAAAAGCGATCGAAATCATCATTGTCCCCACCACCCTAGAAGTGTGGGCCGCCCCAGACTCCATCATTCAAACCCTGGCAAATCTTCTCAGCAACGCCCTCAAATTTTCCCCCGATCGCTCCGTTATCCAACTTGAAGCCAATTCCCATGGGTGTGATACTCTCTTCCAGGTTTCCGACCAGGGCCGGGGCATTCCCCCAGATAAACTACAAACCATCTTTGAACGTTTTCAACAGGTGGATGCTTCCGATGCCCGCCAAAAAGGAGGAACCGGGCTAGGGTTATCGATCTGTCGGAGTATTATTGAACGACACGGGGGCAAAATTTGGGCAGAAAGCACCCTAGACCAAGGCAGTACCTTTTTCTTTACCCTACCCGGCCTAGTCAATTCTGCCAATTTGCCAAGCCTCCAGGTCAACACCGAGGCCTAACCGCTAGTTATCTTAAAGCTTCACTTCAATGTCCACACCGGAGGGCAAATCTAACTTCATCAACGCATCGATCGTTTTGGAGGAGGGACGGTAAATGTCAATAATCCGGCGATGGGTGCGGCGCTCGAAATGCTCGCGGGAGTCTTTGTCTACGTGGGGAGAACGCAGTACACAATAAATGCGGCGCTTGGTGGGCAGGGGGATCGGGCCAACGGCAACGGCGCTCGTCCGGTTGGCGGTACTCACAATTTTGTCACAGGAGGTATCCAGCAGGCGACGATCGAAGGCTTGCAGACGAATCCGAATTTTTTGTTGTTGAAGGGTAGCCATGAAGTTAGGAGTTTTGAGTTTT
>DALYGI010000483.1:0-1470 GCA_031971595.1 Prochlorotrichaceae cyanobacterium CTOTU29312 | reverse complement strand
TCAGTTATCAGTTTTGAGTGAAACAGCCGCTTCCAAACGGTGAAGCGAAATAAACCCAGTTCCTTGGAGAAACCGGGTTTATGCTCTACAGGTATCTTGAGGATAGATTGAATTTAGTTTTAAGCTTGGAGCCTTAAGTTTGAAGGAGAGCCGCTAGCTCAACTCAAAACTTAAAACTCACAATTCAAAACTTAAAATTCAAAACTGAACCCGGTGGGACTATTCGAGAATCTTGGAAACCACGCCCGCACCGATCGTCCGACCACCCTCACGGATAGCAAAACGCATCCCTTGCTCGATCGCAATGGGGTTGATCAGTTCGACGGTCATCTTGATCCGGTCTCCGGGCATCACCATTTCCACGATTTCACCACTGTCAGAGGTGTAAGCAGAAATCGTGCCCGTTACGTCCGTTGTCCGTACATAGAACTGAGGCTTGTACCCGGCAAAGAAGGGCGTATGACGGCCACCTTCTTCTTTCTTGAGCACATACACTTCAGACTCGAACTTGATGTGAGGCTTAATGGAGCCAGGCTTTGCCATGACCATACCGCGCTCAATGTCGGCCTTCTGAATACCCCGCAGCAGCAGACCCACGTTGTCCCCAGCCATCCCTTCTTCCAAGGTCTTCTGGAACATTTCAACCCCGGTCACGGTGCTGGAGCGAGTATCGCGGATACCGACGATCTCAACGGTTTCACCAACTTTCACCTTACCCCGCTCAATCCGACCGGTGGCCACCGTACCCCGACCGGTAATGGAGAATACATCTTCCACCGCCATCAGGAAGGGCTTGTCGATGTCCCGCTCAGGGGTAGGAATGTACTTATCCACTTCGTCCATGAGGGCAAAGATTTTGTCTACCCACTCGTTTTCACCCTTTTGCACTTTAGGATTGGCGGTCACCGCTTCCACTGCTTTCAGGGCAGAGCCAGCCACGATGGGAATGTCATCCCCAGGGAAATCGTAGGAACTCAACAATTCCCGCACTTCCAGTTCCACCAGTTCCAGAAGTTCTTCGTCGTCTACCATGTCCTGTTTGTTCAAGAAGACTACGAGGTTGGGCACGCCCACTTGCTTCGCCAGCAGGATGTGCTCACGGGTTTGGGGCATGGGGCCATCAGCGGCGGATACCACCAAAACGGCACCGTCCATCTGCGCCGCACCGGTAATCATGTTTTTCACATAGTCGGCGTGACCCGGACAGTCAACGTGGGCATAGTGCCGCTCATCGGTTTCGTATTCAACGTGAGCGGTGTTAATGGTAATCCCCCGTGCTTTCTCTTCGGGCGCTGCGTCAATATCTTCGTATTTACGGGCTTTAGCTTTACCAGCGGCCGCTAAAGTCATGGTAATCGCAGCGGTGAGGGTCGTTTTGCCGTGGTCAACGTGGCCGATCGTACCAATGTTGACGTGGGGTTTATTTCTTTCAAACTTTTCCCGTGCCATGTGATTTTTAGTCCTCTCTTT
>DALYGI010000482.1:0-2721 GCA_031971595.1 Prochlorotrichaceae cyanobacterium CTOTU29312 | reverse complement strand
CTGGAAGCCTTTAGACTCGCTTACCAAGAGAATCTCCAGCGCTTCTTTGAGCAGCAAAATAACCTCCTAGAAGGCACCCTGGGCCAGCAGCGTGATGGGTTAGCCGCCGTGGTGGAGCGGCTCGATCGCGTCTTTCAAGACGAGTACGATCGACGCATGGAGCTAAACCAAGCCCTAGACGACCAGCGCAAACGCATCGCCAAAACCCTTCGGGATGTCAGCACGCTGGTGGCCACCTCAGAAACCCTCTATACCCAGGACAGGCTAGACCTGCTCCAAGCCTTGGGCGATCGATTGGCGGAGTCCGATCGACTTCTCCACGGTATTACCCAGCAAAATCAACAAATGCGGGCAGCCTGGACCCAGGAACTCAATGAATACGTGCAAAACCTTGCCCAAGAGCGGGGGAAATTCTTTAATGAGGCTGATACAGCGATGGCACAGGTTTCCGGCAAGCTTCTCGACACTGCTAACCTGATCGCAGACCTTCTCCCGCAAATGTCCCCCCGCTCCAACGGCCCAAACCCGGAAGGCTAAGGGGTCGATCGAGAACGGGGGTTAGCAATTGACCTTGAACAAACCGAACCCCCATTTTTCCGGGAGTGATGCCCCAGTTATGCCAACTTTTTGAGGTGCCCCCATGCAACTAGACGTTAACCCCAGCGAACCCCAAGAGGAAGAAGATAATTCTATCTTTCTCAGCATCGGCGACTTAATGTCGGGCTTGCTGATGATCTTTGCCCTCCTGTTCAGTGTGGTTTTTATTCAGTACCAAGAGGCGCTGATGAAAGCAGAGCAACTGAAACAACAGGTGGAGCAGTATGAACAAGCCTTCCAACAGTTACCGCTCTTGCTGCGGACTCAACTGGAAGCCGAACTGGGAACCGGACGCTTTGAGGTGGATCCAGAAACCGGCGATCTGATCATTGCCGATGAAATTCTCTTTGATGAAAATGTCGCCACCCTCAAGCCCGCTGGTCAAGCTTTTCTGCGTCAGTTCATCCCGGTTTATAGCAATATTATCTTTCAGCTACCGCCGGAAATCTCTCGCCAAATTACGACAATTTCCGTGGAAGGCTCCACCAGTTCCTCTGGCCTAGACCAAGACAATATGGATCTCAGTCTTAGCCGCGCATCTTCGGTTTATCAATATATTTTCAACGATCCCACCTTTCCTAATTTCCCAACCAAGGCCCAACTGCGGCAAAAAATGCTGGTGGCTGGTCGCGGTGAAATTGATGCGAACCAACAAACCATTGCCGCCAGCGATCGACGGGTCACCTTCCATTTCCAAGTCCGCCCCCCAACCCTCGCCGATTTTACCCAATCGGTCCCTTCTGCTCCCTCCGCCGTTCCCACCCCCACCAACCCATGATCCTCTCTATCCCTCCCCTGTCTCCCCAACGCCCCCACCAACTCATGGCCCTCGCCCAACAGCACCAAGGCCAGTTTCAGCAAATTCCCTCTGTAGATCAAGTCTTCACTAAACTAAACCAAGGCCACACCAATATCACCCCCCTCGAATGGTACTGCTGTCTACAAAACAAAGCCCACTGGGATCAGCAGCAAACATCTTTCCAGCAGACAACAACTGCTATCTTAATTTGGCGACAAATTGCTCAGGATTCGTGGTTGCGTCACTTTCTGCTGCGTTGTGTATTAGCTCAATGCCAGAAAATAGAGCAAGTGTTTCTTGCGCCTTCACTTTTGAAGACAATAGACACAATTTATGAGCAACCTTGGCTTGGTGAGTCCCAAAACCTTGTCAACTTAGTCTATGGAATCTATAGAACTGTAGTCAAAATAACGGATTTAAACAACCAACAACCTCTTACCGATATCCTTGGCTATGTTGCCTCACGGTGCAATCTGAATAAATCTCAATGTATCACCTTGCTATGTCAAAGCTTATCACTGTCTCGCCGGGATCTGAAATTACTTGACGATCATTTCATTGGAAGTGCCTCAGTTTACTTTGATTTAAATTCCAATAAAAAATTTCTTAAAAAACATGAGAAATGGATGGTTTCATGCTTGTGTGATCTAGAAATTTCCAGACAAGAACTAGCATTTTCTCTGACTTATATGCTCAAGGGAATGTCGCCAGAAATTTCGCCAAATTTGATATTAGCCTGTCCTCAGTTAGCCAACCTACTAACTCAATTTCGGTGGCAAGATCCTGAATTATATGCATTATTAAGTAATCAGACAAAATTAGGTCTGAATATATTGGTCTATGATACTATATTCAGTCAATTGACTAGAATATTACTCAATAAGTCCCCTCTTTTCCAAAAGGGTGATAATCACGAAAACCCTCTACGCAAACAAATTGAGAGTCGGTGTTTTTTTTGGTCTAACTATAGCGATCGCTTTAATGCTATCCGGATTTTAGTACCATCTCAGTCCTACGAAATTTTGGAAGAAAACGGTTACCCGATACAATATCTTGAAAGGCTCAATACCCAAGACACTTCTGACGAAGAAGCAACAGAAGTGTGGTTGTTTGATTTTGGTGACTATATTATTGCAGAATTGCTACGGGGAGCCAAGAGTAATATACACCTCATTCGACAGACAGAGGGCAGGACTCTAATGGCGCAGCCAGATCTTTCTTTAAAACAGATCCGTTCAGTTCTCTCCTGGAAACATGACCATATGTTTTTGTGGCAAAACTTTTGTGAGCGGTGGCTAGCTGAGCGGGGCATTTTTCCTAATGAC
>DALYGI010000481.1:0-2723 GCA_031971595.1 Prochlorotrichaceae cyanobacterium CTOTU29312 | reverse complement strand
AGTGCGGATGACGGCAGATATTGACCTCCAAGCCACAAATGGGGAACGACTGGTGGCCGAAATGGGTGAGCATCTCCATCAAGAATTTTATATGGCCACCCGTAGCCGCCGCCTCAAAAATCATCCTGCATGGCGAGTTTATCAAGTTCTGAAGTCCGGTAATCGCCATTTAGTCGATGTGCGGGAAGTGGCGGTTTTACCCACTTTTGAAAGGATTAATCAGATCCAGGTGCTTAGCCCGATTGCTCTGATGGAGTCTAAAGTGATCAGTGCCTTTGCCCGCCAAAACCAACCCAAAGGATTTAGTGATTTACGGGATCTGTATTCCTTAATGCTACGCTTTCCAGAATTAGTAGAGCAGGTTACCGTGGATCTCACCAATCAAGCATTACAAGGGTTTTGGCGATCGATTCAGAGTCGCCAGATTCAAACCGCAGACGAAGACGACGATCTACTCTATTAATAATATAATAAGGTTAAGTTGGACACGCCCTTCACTTGGATTAAGTCCTAATCTATCCGTTTAAGCTCCTGATTTTATCTCTGTTATGTCCCCTTCTTCTCCTCTTCCCCCCGTTCAATCTCCTGCCGTCCATTCAGGGTCTAGCATTTCCCCTACCCTGCATCCACCGGGATCCCCCCTGACCAGAACTAGTATTTCCCTGGCGGTGGAGGGGATGAAATGTGCAGGCTGTGCCAGTTCGGCAGAGCGACGCTTGCGAAATCAACCGGGGGTTTTGGCCGCTTCAGTAAATTTTGTGACGCGGGTGGCAGCGATCGATTATGACCCTCGGCAAATCACTGGGGATCAGTTAGCCGCTACCCTCACCGCCATCGGGTTTCCCAGTCAACGCCGGGATCTTCAGGTCATTGCCCCAGAGGACGATCGGGCAGATGCGATGGCCCAGCAGCAATTTATTCAGCAATTCGCCACCGCGATCGTTTTATTGGTGCTGTCTAGCCTCGGCCACCTGCAAATGATTCTGCCCTGGCAAATTCCCCTCCTCAATAGTGTGGCCTTCCAAGGGCTGTTGGCCACCGTGACCCTGGCTTTTCCCGCTCGACCCATTTGGATCAATGGCTGGCAAGGGCTGCGCCACGGCATTCCCAACATGAACACCCTGGTGGGCTTGGGGGCGTGGACGGCCTATATGGCCAGTACGATCGCCTTTCTCTGGCCGCAATTGCACTGGGATAGCTTTTTTAGTGAACCCGTGATGTTGCTGGCCTTTATTTTGCTGGGACGAGCCTTGGAAGAACGAGCCCGTTACCAGGCCGGATCGGCCCTGCGGAAATTGCTGCACCTCTGTCCGGCTCAGGCCAAGCTCTTAGTCTCCGCCAGTACGGCCAATCTGCGGGAGTTGTCGGAAACGGCTATTCTCAATTGCCCAGTCCTCGAAGTCCCCAGCGATCGTTTGCACAGTGGGGAATGGGTACGAATTTTACCCGGCGAAAAATTTCCAGTAGATGGGCGCGTCATTGTGGGACAAAGCACGGTGGATGAGTCCATGTTGACGGGGGAATCGTTGCCCGTGCTGAAACGGGTGGAAGAGGGGGCTGAGGGGCAAGTCAGCGCCGGAACCGTGAATCTCTCCAGCGTCTTAGTGGTGGAAGCAACCCAAGTGGGCTCGGAAACCACCCTGGCCCGCATCATTGATTGGGTGGAAAAAGCCCAAGCCCGGAAGGCTCCCATTCAGCGACTAGCGGACTTGGTAGCGGGCTATTTTACCTACGGGGTGATGGCCTTGGCCCTGTTGACCTTTAGTTTTTGGTGGGGATGGGGAACCCGCTGGTGGCCGGAGGTGCTGCATGGGGGATCTCATTGGGGTTCTCATGGTGGCTCTCACGGGGGCCATCTGGGACAGGGGGAAATCGTCAATGCCCTCGTCCACACTTCGCCCCTGCTGCTCAGCCTCAAATTAGCCATTGCGGTGTTGGTGATCGCCTGTCCCTGTGCCCTGGGTCTGGCCACGCCCATGGCCCTGCTGGTGGGTTCAGGGATTGGGGCGCAACGGGGTCTCTTGATCCGGGGGGGAGATGTGCTAGAGAAAATTGAAGCCCTGAAAACGATCGTTTTTGATAAGACCGGAACCCTCACCACAGGCAAACCCAGGGTAACCCACCTAGAGGTTTTAGCCCCAGGATATACCCCATCGGATTTACTGTCTCTGGCCGCCAGTGTGGAAGCGGGAACCCAACACCCCTTGGCGTTAGCGATTCAGCATCATGCCCAGCAGCAGCACCTGCCCCCCCTGCCAGCGGTAGACTTTCAGACGGAACCCGGTTGTGGCGTTTCCGCCGTGGTGGGTGGTCATTGCATTCGCTTGGGGCATTTGACCTGGTTGCAGGAACAGGGGGTAACGATCGATCCCCTCCTGGTTGAGCCCTTACTGGATGATCCCTTCGATCCCCTACCGGATCCGACCTTGGGGAATAGGGACTTAGCCGATCGCCTGGCCCACCAAGGACAAACGATCGTTTTTGTGGCCCAGGTTCAGACCCTACTGGGCTTTATGGCCGTGGCGGATCCCCTCCGGCCCGAAGCGCCCCAAGTCATTGATACCCTACGGAAACAGGGCTTAAAGATTCTCCTGCTCACAGGCGATCGTCAATCCACCGCCCTCAAAATTGCGGCTGACCTCAACCTAGGGGCAGAATCCGTAATTGCCAACATTCGTCCCCAGGAGAAAGCGGCTCAGATTCAGCGGTTGCAACAGAAGGGG
>DALYGI010000480.1:0-2723 GCA_031971595.1 Prochlorotrichaceae cyanobacterium CTOTU29312 | reverse complement strand
TAATCTTTAATACTTTTTAATTTTGTTCATTTCAACAATCTTGTTAATGGTCACTCACCATGACTCGACTTTTATTGATTGAATCACCGGGAAAAATCAAGAAACTTAGCCAGATTTTAGGGGCGGGTTGGCTGGTCAAAGCTAGTATGGGCCATGTGCGTGAATTGGCAAATGATGGTGAGGATGCCCTAGGATTTGATTTGGAAGGCGATCGGGTGGTCTGTCGCTATCTGCCCCGCAGTGATCAGGCGAAGCAGATTCTGAAGGAACTTAAGGCGATCGTGAAGACTGTGGATCAGGTTTATATTGCCACGGATCCCGATCGGGAAGGGGAAACGATCGGCTGGCATTTACAACAGGAATTAAGGCTAAAGTCTCCTTTACGAGTTGTCTATACGGAAATTACCCCTAATGCCATTAAAGCGGCTTTGGCTCAGCCCCGATCGTTAAATGCCCATTTAATTGCGGCGGGCAGGGCACGGGATTGTTTAGATAAATTAGTGGGCTATAAAGGCAGTCGTCATGTTGTTTGGCCTTTAAATATTGGGGCAAAGTCTATGGGGCGGGTTCAAAGTGCAACGCTGCATTTACTTTGTCAACGGGAACAGGAAATTTTAGCGTTTAAGCCCCAGGACTATTGGAGTGTTTGGGTGCAGTATCAAGAGGGATTTAAGGCGTTTTATTGTGCTAAACCTACGGCAAAGGTAACTCCTTCAGACCCAGAGGAAAGTGAGGAAAACATAATGGATCATAAAGCTGTTCAGTCCACAAAGAGTTCTCCCCAGTCCCCCTCTGAACCTACGGAAAGCGATCGGGTCACCTCTCAAATCCAGGCCGATCGTCTTGTGGAAATTGCGAAAACCTATCCCCACCGAGTGGTTAAAGTGGAGGGACAGTTAACCCGCCAATCTCCACCGCCACCTTTTACGACTTCCACTCTACAACAGGCGGCAGGCAGTCAACTGAAATGGGCACCGGATTACACCATGAAAGTGGCTCAGAGCCTCTATGAAGCGGGTCGAATTACTTATATGAGAACGGATTCTGTGAGCTTGGCGGAGGATTTTGTGCAGGCTGCCCGTAGCTATTTACAACAACAGGATCCCGCTAATTTACCCCCCAAAGCGACCCACCATCGCAGTCCTAAAAATGCCCAGGAAGCCCACGAAGCGGTGCGCCCCACCAATATTTTTGATCTGCCCGGCCAGGGCGCGGGAGATGGGGACAAACTCTATGACCTTATTTGGAGACGATCGCTGGCTTCCCTCTGTGCAGCAGCCCAAATTCGGAAAACCCAGATTCTTACTCAGTCGGGAGAGGTGTATTGGCGGAGCCGGGGTCAGGTGTTGGAGTTTCCGGGGTATACCCGCTATTGGAATAACCTCAAGGCGGATCAACAGTTGCCTCCCGTCCAAGCTGGCCAAGGGGTGCAGTGCCTTCAAGCCCAGGCGGATCAAAAGCAAACCCAGCCCCCACCCCGCTACACCGAGCCGAAACTGGTGCAGTTAATGGAGCGCAAGGGCATCGGGCGACCCAGCACCTACGCCCCCACCCTGAAAACCTTGAAAACCCGTGAATATGTTCAGATGCGGGATGGCAAGCTCCAGCCCACAACCCTAGGCATGACCCTGGATCGGGCACTGGAGCAACTCTTACCGGACTTAATTAAACCGGAGTTTACGGCTCAAATGGAAAGCGTCCTAGACTCGATCGCCCAGGGGCAACAGGATTGGGAACAGTATTTACTAGACTGGCATCGCCGTTACTTTGGCCCGGCTGTTCAGTGGGCAAGGCAACAATTGGGGCAGGTGATCCAATCCGGTCAAGGGATGCAACAAGAGATCCAACAAGGGAGAGGATCTGATCTAGCGGATCGGGCTGATTTAGACACTCAAACTTCCCCTAAAATGCGATCTCAAGCTGGGGCTAAATCTGGAGTTAAATCCCAGACAAAATCTGATTCTAATGAGTCTTATTCTGCCCGATCGTCTTCTCGATCGCCTAAAAAATCTTCCCCAAAGTCTTCTAAAGTAGCTTCAACCGCTTCAACTTCTAAAACCTCGAAAACCTCTTCAAAGAAATCTGAATCTGAACCTGAATCTTGCCCTAGCCTTTGCCCTAGTTGTGGCGATCGTTTAGATAAAGTTCCCAGTCAATCTCCAAAGCTTCAGGCAAACCATTTTCTGCGCTGTCATAATCCGACCTGTGGCACGGTGATGTTTTGGAATAAAACGAAACAACAATATGAATTACCCTACGCCAAACGATCGCCGGATCCTAATGCAATCACAGACATTCCCTGTCCCAAATGTCAGGCACTCCTGGAAAAATACAGCTATCAAAAAGAGGGCAAAGATAAATTGATGTTACGTTGCTCCATCCCAGAAAATCGTAAGGGAAAATGTAAGGATGTGGCTTTTTTTCAGACTCAAGAAGGGTTTTGGTCTCCTACCTATGGTATTCTGAATGATCTAAAGAGCTTACAGTAAGCTTAACGATTCTAGCGATCGTCTTTCTGTTGTTCAATGGATGATAACCAAGTTTCTAAATCAGCGATCGTTTGAAAATCGGCTCTCCTGAAGTTAGAGTGTTAAGGCTTATTAAGATACCCTTATATTCTTGCCCCCAGAAGCAAGAACTACTGTTCGATTATTAAAAATTAATCAACAAATCGAGTGCGAGAACGTGAAATTCTGATTTCTGCGGGGATAATGTAACGATCG
>DALYGI010000479.1:0-2726 GCA_031971595.1 Prochlorotrichaceae cyanobacterium CTOTU29312 | reverse complement strand
ACCCAGTTGCGAGGAAAGGGAATTTCTCCCCAGCGGGCCATTTGGGTCATGATCCACAGGTGTTCCGTTCGACTGGGACGGTTGACATTTGCCCCAAAGAAGAGGTGGTGAGCATATTCCACGGGTTTGTTCACGTTACAAGAATATTGGTTGGGGTCGCCGAGTTGAATGTACTCAATAGAAGTACTCAAGTACGCACGACCGGCCAACAGTTCCCGAATTTCCTGCTCATGCTTGGGATCGGCGCAGTACTGACAGGCTTCCAGGAGCGCTTTGACTAAGGCAATGTGGGTGTTGGGGTGTTTAATGGCCCAGTCTTCCCGCACCCCTAGCACTTTGCCCGGATGACCTTGCCAAATTTCTAAGTCCGTGGCGATCGTGAAGCCAGCCCCTTCCACCGCAGCCCGTAGGTTCCAGGGTTCACCCACGCAATAACCGTCAATGGTGCCCGCTTTTAAGTCCGCTACCATCTGGGCGGGGGGAATGGTTTTTAAGTTCACATCCCGATCGGGGTCAATGTCGTTGGCGGCTAGCCAGTACCGCAACAGGAGGTTGTGCATGGAGGACGGATGTACCATTCCCAGGGTGTGGGGATCGCCGTCTGATTCCAACAGTAACCGCTTGAAGTCCGCTGCGGTGTAAATGCCTTTTTCGTAAAGGGCTTTACTGAGGGTTACGCCGTTGCCATTGCGGGTCATGGTGAGGGCGGTAACCACGGGTAAGGGGGACTCTTGATACCCTCCGGCGGTTAACCAAGTGGGCATTCCCGATGGCATTTGAGCCGCATCCAGATAATTGCCCGCTATGCCGTCTACAATGCCCCGCCAACTGGTTTCCCGTACCAGACTCACTTCATCTAAACCGTGTTTGGTAAAGAAGCCTTTTTCTTTGGCCACTACTAAGGGGGCGCAAGCGGTAAGGGGCACATACCCCAGTTCTAAGTTGACTTTTTCTAAGCCGTGCCGAGCAATGCTGGTGACTTTTTTGGCCCGCAGTTTCTTGACCCGTTTCTGTTGGTTGAGGAAGTAAATAATTTCACTGCGTAAACTGTAGTAACTGGGATGAGTCACCACTTCCATCCGTTTCCGGGGACGGGGAATATCTACCTCTAAAATGCCTCCAATTTTAGAACTGGGGCCGTTGGTTAACATGACAATGCGATCGGAGAGTAAAACGGCTTCGTCCACATCGTGGGTCACCATTACAGAGGTAACGTGATACTCTTCGCAAATACGCATGAGTTGTTCTTGTAAATTACCCCGCGTTAGGGCCTCCAAAGCGCCAAAGGGTTCATCCAATAATAGAAGTTTGGGACGAATAGCTAATGCACGGGCGATCGCTACCCGTTGTTTCATTCCCCCGGAGAGTTCCTTGGGCAATTTATCCACCGCATGACGCAAACCCACTGGCTCCAATTTCAACGTTATCCCGTGCAGCCCCCCAGTTGGCTTGCTTTAAGACTTCTACCTCCGTCATGCCGTACTTGGCAAAAAAGCCTTTGGCTTGGGCAATGATCAGGGGTGCGGCTTCAAAGATAGGAATAAAGCCAAGTTTGGCGATCGGGGTTTCTGGCGTGGGGCCAGCAAAGGGTGTAACGTTGACGGGAGTGGACGTACTGCCCTCAGGTTCAGGAGGGTTTCCTAAACAGCCTTTCAGTAAAATAGATGCGACTGCCGTGGTACCAGCGGTCTGCAAAAAGCGGCGACGGGAAAGAGAGCTAAATGAATCCATAAATAGTCCTCGCAATTAAAATTCCTCGCAAGACAACCCATCGCTCACCGTGCCCCGAAGGACTGATGAACAAAGAACGCCGCAGAAGTCTACTGGGCTTGGGTAGACCCCATTCGGTATGTAAATTTCTAGGCTTGTGCTGGGGAAATTTCTAGACCTGTGCAGACGAACTCCTGAACAACGATCGGGCGTAGTAGCTCTACACGCTTTCGTTTGCTAGGAGCCAGGTGGCTTAGGTGTCTTTGATATAGATAAATTACTATGGTTTATCGATTTAGGATAGAGTCTAATCTATAAAATTTTCAAATAGTCCTATAAGAAAAATTTAAAGTTCCCTGCGGCTAGGCCGTGCAGTTAGTCCAATCGGGTTTGCGGTGCGGATCGGCAAAAGCCATGAGGGGGAGCGATCGTTTTAGGCTGGTCATGGGAGTCCAGCAGTTTACGCCCCGATATTGGTGGCGGGTCTGGGTCTGGTCGATCGCTAAGAATCCAAAAGAACAATAACAGCCAGGGTGGAGGTGGTGGTGGCTATGCCAATATTCCGCAAACAGTAGCGAATGAAAACTGGGTAATCAGAGTCAAATGCAACGAGGAGTTTAAGCCTTTAGTGGGGCAACTGTTGGAACTGGCGCAACGTTTAGGAGGGCTGGGGCCGGGTTGGCGACGATCGCCCCACGTTTTAACCCGGTTTAATGGTTTTCGGGGCAGTGAATTTACTACAACAACGGACTACGCCGATCGTTCCTTGAGTGATCTATTCCAGGATTTAACTGAGTCAATTCAATACCGAGCTAATCAAAGTAACTTGCCATTACGTCTCCCTCAGAACCCGCCAGTGGGGGCAATCCATAGTATTTGGAAAAGTGACAATAAAACCCAATGGGAAAAAATTGTACATGGGGTTTGTTCCACAAAGGCGAACAATAAACCTAAGTGGTGTGGTTCCACACACAGACCGTCTAGTTATTCCGTCCGTCAGCATGAGGATTATTGTC